>CAUEKL010000035.1 GCA_959018215.1 uncultured Gemmiger sp. | reverse complement strand
ACGACATTGCCGACGGCAAGATCCGCTACGACGGCATCAACATCAACAAGATCAAGAAGCCCGATCTGCGGCGCAGCCTGGGCATCGTGCTGCAGGACACCCACCTGTTCACCGGCACCGTCATGGACAACATCCGGTACGGCAACCTGGAGGCCAGCGATGAGGAGTGCATGGCCGCCGCCCGGCTGGCCAACGCCGACGGCTTTATCCGCCGCCTGCCCGACGGCTACAACACCATGCTCACCGGCGACGGCGCCAACCTGAGCCAGGGCCAGCGGCAGCTGCTGGCCATTGCCCGGGCAGCCGTGGCCGACCCGCCGGTGCTGATCCTGGATGAGGCCACCTCCTCCATTGATACCCGCACCGAAAAGCTGGTGCAGGACGGCATGGACGCCCTGATGTACGGGCGCACCACCTTTGTCATCGCCCATCGCCTTTCTACCGTGCGCAACGCCGACTGCATCATGGTCATGGACCAGGGACGCATCATCGAGCGCGGCACCCACGACGAACTCATTGCCAAGAAGGGCATGTATTACCGCCTGTACACCGGCAACTTTGCCGACGAACCGGCCTGATCCCCTGTCCCTATACAGAAAAGCCGCGGCGGCTCCGTTCTTTCGGAGCCGCCGCGGCTTTTTGCATCTTTTCCCCCGGGGCGGGAAGTTCCGGGACAAATTTCCAAAAATGACGTACTGCCAGAATATAACAACCGTTCCAAGGGGATTTTCCGGACCTGGGGCGATATTTTTTCTCATATTTCTGTTGAGATTGCCGGCTTTTTTTGGTATACTGTTGAAAGGATTTGTTTGCATCAGAGCGGCATACCGCGGAAAGGAGCGCTGACCGGATTTGAAGGATCTGGCCCAACTGCTGAACGGGCTGGTGTGGTTCACCCAGCTTGGGATTTCGCTGGTCGTGCCGCTGCTTTTGTTTGTGGGCGGCGGCGCCTGGCTGGTCAATGCTCTGGGCGCGCCCATGTGGGTGATGTTCCCGGCCTTTGTGCTGGGACTGGGCACCTCCGGGGCCACCGCCCGCCGGTTTTACCTGACCGAACGCCGCAAGGCCGAAAAGCGCCAGCCGGACAAGCCGGTTGGATTCAACGATCATCTCTGATGCCGTCCGGAAAGGAGTGTAATGCGATGCAACTGCAGCCGGATGTGAAAAAGGAACTGGTCCACATCGGAACAGGCTGCGCGGTGGGTACCGTGGTGCTGGTAGTCGGCTGGGCGCTGGCTTCGGCCTTTGGTGCTCCCTTCGGGTTCAGCTGGAAAGTGCCGCTGAGCGCGGTTCTGGGAGCCTTTGCCGCGTGGCTGAACTTTTTCGGTCTGGCACTGACCCTGCAGAAGGTGGCGGCCGGTGCCGATGAGGCCCGCGGGCGCAGCCTGATGCGCACCTCGGAGCTGTACCGCAAGCTGGGCCTTGGCCTTTTTCTGATTGCCATGTTCCTGATCCCGGCATTCAACTGGGTGGCGGCAGCCATTCCGCTGCTGTTCCCCCAGGCGACCATCTTTTTGATGTATGCGCTGCGGCGCAAACCATCCCAGAACAAGGGAGGTGAAACTTAATCACATGGATGTGACCATCAACGGCGCACCGATCTACACCATCCCCATCGGCCCGGGCATCCCCATCTCGGCCACCATTATCAGCAGCTGGATTGTCATGATCCTCATCACCGGGTTGTGCATCTGGCTGACCCATGATCTGAAGGTGACGAACATCTCCAAGCGGCAGGCGGCGGCAGAGTATCTGGTCAATCTGGCCACCAACTTTGTCCGCGGCAACATGGGTGTCCGCTTTGATTCCTTCATCCCCTTTGTGGCGGCTCTCTTCGCCACCAGTCTGGTCAGCAACCTGCTCAGCCTGGTGGGCCTGTGGAGCCCCACCGCGGACCTTTCGGTGGAAGCGGCCTGGGCGGTGATGGTGTTTATTCTGATCACCCGCGCCAAGATCCGTTCCGGCGGTCTGGGCGGATACCTGAAAGGCTTTACCGAGCCCATCTTTGTGCTCACCCCTTTCAATATCCTGTCCGAGATTGCCACCCCCATCAGCATGGCCTGCCGTCACTTCGGCAACATCTTGTCCGGCACGGTCATCAGCACGCTGCTGTATGCAGCCCTTTCTCTGGCCAGCCACGCCCTCTTCGGCCTGATTCCCGGCGCTGTGGGCGACCTGCTCAGCCAGATCCCCTTCCTGTCGGTGGGCATCCCGGCCTTCACCGGGCTGTACTTCGACTGGTTCTCCGGCTTTATGCAGGCCTTCATCTTCTGTATGCTGACCACCCTGTATATCGCCAACGCGGCGGGCGAGGAATGAGCCTGCCCCCCATCACAAACATCAAACATTATTTTTGGAGGTACCTGTTATGGATTTCGAAATTTTGGCTAAAGGCATCACCCTCGCCGGCTGCGCCATCGGCGCCGGTTGCGCTCTGATCGCCGGTATCGGCCCCGGTATCGGCGAAGGCAACGCTGTTGCCGCCGCCTGCCAGGCCATCGGCCGTCAGCCCGAATGCAAGGGCGACGTGACCAGCACCATGCTGCTGGGCTGCGCCATTGCCGAAACCACCGGTATTTACGGCTTCGTCACCGGCCTGCTGCTGATCTTCGTGGCCCCCGGCATGTTCATGAACCTGCTGGGCTGATGCGCCATGACCAACAAACAGAGCAAGGAGGCTTGACGAACAGATGTTTCAGCAACTGGTAACCATCGTACCCTGGAACTTTGTCGCGGCCATCTGCAACCTGCTGATCCAGATGTGGCTGATCAAGAAGTTTTTGTTCAAGCCGGTGCAAAAGGTGCTGGCCCAGCGCCAGCAGATGGCCGACGCCCAGATCGCGGATGCCGAGAAGGCCCGCACCGAGGCCGAAGCCATGCGCACCGATTATGAGCAGCGCCTGGCTGAGGCCAAGGAGGAGGCTGCCCAGCTGGTGCAGAGTGCCACCCGCACCGCCCAGCTGCGCGGCGAGGAGATCGTGCGCCAGGCACAGGCCGACGCCGCCAGCATCAAGACCAAGGCGGACGCCGACATTGCCCAGCAGCGCAAGAAGGCCATCAACGAGGTCAAGGACGAGATCGGCGGCATTGCCATGGATATTGCGTCCAAGGTGGTGGAGCGCGAGATCGACCCCAAGGTCCATCAGGACCTGATCGACGAGTTCATCAGGAATGTGGGTGACGCATCATGACCGACGTGGGCAAGATGTACGGCGGCGCGCTGTATGAACTGACCGCCGAAGACGGGTGCGAGGAAGCAGCGCGCGGCCAACTGCGGGAAGTGGTGACACTTCTGCGGGAAAATCCCGACTATGAAAAGCTGCTGTGCACCCCCAGTATCCCCAAGACCGAGCGCTGCGCCCTGTTGGATGAGGCGCTGCGCGGCCGGGTCGAACCGTATGTGCTGAATTTTTTGAAGATCCTGTGCGAAAACGGGACTTTGCGCCAGCTGAGCAGCTGCGAAAAGGAATTCACCGCCCGCTTCAATGAAGCCCGGGGCATTCTGCCCGCACGGGCCGTGAGCGCGGTGGCCCTTTCGGACAAGGATACCGTCCGTCTGAAGGAAAAACTGGAAAGCCTGACCGGCAAGAAGGTGGACCTGACCACGGCGGTGGACCCCGCCTGCCTGGGCGGCATCCGCCTGGAGATGGACGGCGTGCGCTTTGACGGCACCGTGGAGGGCCGTCTGGAACGGCTGCGGCACGATCTGGAGACCATCGTATTGTAAGGGAGTGAGAGCATGCAACTGAAACCCGAAGAAATCACAAAAATCATCAAATCGCAGATCAAGCACTACGAGGCCCAGATCGAGCAGAGCGAGACCGGTACCGTCATCCTGGTGGGCGACGGCATCGCGCGTGCCAGCGGGCTGGAAAAGTGCATGAGCGGCGAGCTGGTGGAATTTGAAAACGGCACCTACGGCATGGCGCAGAACCTGGAAGAGAACACCGTTTCCATCGTCATGCTGGGCAGCGACGAAGGGGTGCGCGAAGGCAGCACCGTCAAGCGCACCGGCCGCGTTGTCAGCGTGCCGGTGGGCGAAGCCATGATCGGCCGCGTCGTCAACGCCCTGGGCCAGCCCCTGGACGGCAAGGGCCCCATCGACGCCGCCGAATACCGTCCCATCGAAAGCCCGGCCCCGGGTATCATCGACCGCCAGCCGGTCAATGTGCCCCTGCAGACCGGCATCAAGGCCATCGACAGCATGATCCCCATCGGCCGGGGCCAGCGTGAGCTGATCATCGGCGACCGCCAGACCGGCAAGACTGTCATTGCCACCGATACCATCCTGAACCAGAAAGGCACCGGCGTCATCTGCATCTATGTGGCCATCGGCCAGAAGCAGAGCACCGTGGCCCAGCTGGTGAACACCCTGGAGCGGGGCGGCGCCATGGACTACACCATTGTGGTCAGCGCCACCGCCAGCGAGCTGTCCCCCGTGCAGTACATCGCACCGTACGCGGGCTGCGCCATGGGCGAATACTTCATGCAGAAGGGCAAGGACGTGCTGGTCATCTACGACGACCTGTCCAAGCACGCCGTGGCTTACCGTGCCCTGAGCCTGCTGATCCGCCGTCCGCCGGGACGTGAAGCTTACCCCGGCGACGTCTTCTATCTGCACAGCCGTCTTTTGGAACGCGCGGCCCGCATGAGCGAGGAAAAGGGCGGCGGCAGTCTGACTGCCCTGCCCATCATCGAGACCCAGGCCGGTGACGTTTCGGCGTATATTCCCACCAACGTCATCTCCATCACCGACGGCCAGATCTTCCTGGAAAGCGAACTGTTCCATTCCGGCGTCATGCCCGCGGTCAACCCCGGTATCTCGGTGTCCCGTGTGGGCGGCAACGCCCAGATCAAGGCTATGAAGAAGGTCTCCGGTACCCTGAAGCTGATCTACAGCCAGTACCTGGAACTGCAGAGCTTCGCCCAGTTCGGCAGCGACCTGGACGACGACACCAAGTTCCGTCTGGCCCAGGGCCAGCGCATTGTGGAGATCCTCAAACAGGACCGCAATGCCCCCGTGCCGGTGGAAAAGCAGGTGTGCATCATCTACGCCGTTACCCACAAGTACCTGCAGGAGATCGAAGTCGAGCAGGTCAAGGAGTACGAGCAGGGGCTGTATGAGTATCTGGATACCAACAACGACGCCCTGCTGCGCTCCATCCGGGAGACCGGCAAGCTGGAATCCGCCGACGAGGAGACCCTGAACAGCGCCCTGAAGGCGTACACCGACCAGTTCGTGCGGTCCCATTGAGTATAAAGGAGGGACAAACGCATGGCTGGTTCCATGAAAGACATCAAACTGCGCATCAAAAGCGTAGAGAGCACCATGCAGATCACCAAGGCCATGGAGCTGGTGGCTTCCTCCAAGCTGCGGCACGCCAAACTGCGGGTGGAAAAAAGCCGCCCCTGCTTTGAGGTGCTGCACCAGACACTGGCTGACATCGCTGCCAGCAACACGGATTTTTCCTCGGTCTACACGGTGGCCCGGCCGGTGAAGCGCACCTGCTATGTGGTCATTGCCGGTGACCGCGGTCTGGCCGGCGGCTACAACGCCAACGTATTCAAGGCGGCCGCCGCCCACATGAAAGACCGGGACTGCTGCGTGCTGCCGGTGGGCAAAAAGGCCCTGGAACACTACCAGCGCCAGAATGTGGAGATCCTGAGCAAGGAGTTCCACGAGGCGGAGGATGTTTCGGTGGGGCACTGCTTCACCATGGCGCGGATGCTGGCCAAGGGATTTTTGGACGGCGAATACGACGAAGTCTATGTGGTGTACACCAATTTTGTTTCCATGCTGACCCAAACCCCGGCCGTGCTGCGGCTGCTGCCGCTGAACGCCCCCAAACGCCCCGAACCCGGTCCGCACCAGCTTATCCTGTATGAGCCGGACTGCGAATCGGTATACAATGCCATCGTGCCGGAATATCTGGCAGGGCTTGTGTACGGTGCCTTGTGTGAGAGCGTGGCCAGCGAGATGGGTGCCCGGCGTACCGCCATGGACGCCGCCAGCAAGAACGCGGGCGAGATGATTGAGACCCTCAGCCTGCATTACAACCGGGCCCGCCAGGCCGCGATCACGCAGGAGATCACCGAGATCGTGGCGGGCGGCGAAGCGTAACGCTTTGTGCCGGGATACTAAATGAAGGAGAGACTACCATGTCCAATAAAAATGTGGGAACCGTGGTCCAGGTGATCGGGCCGGTACTGGACATTCGCTTTGCGGACGGGCAGCTGCCCAACCTTCGCAACGCCATCGAGCTGGACAACAACGGCCAGCGTCTGGTGGTGGAGGTGGCACAGCACATTGGCGACAATGTGGCCCGCTGCATTGCCATGAGCAGTACCGACGGCCTGGTGCGCGGCGCCGAAGCCGTGGACACCGGCGGCCCCATCACCGTGCCGGTGGGCGATGCCTGCCTGGGCCGGGTGTTCAACCTGCTGGGCGACGCCATCGACAACAAGCCCGCCCCCGAAGGGATGGAGCGCTGGCCCATTCACCGCGACCCGCCCAGCTATGACGAGCAGGAGACCACCACCGAGATCCTGGAAACCGGCATCAAGGTCGTGGACCTGATCTGCCCCTACGCCAAGGGCGGCAAGATCGGCCTGTTCGGCGGCGCCGGCGTGGGCAAGACGGTTCTGATCCAGGAACTGATCAACAACGTAGCCACCCAGCACGGCGGCTACTCGGTCTTTACCGGCGTGGGCGAGCGTACCCGTGAAGGCAACGACCTGTACGGCGAAATGAGCGAGAGCGGCGTTATCAACAAGACCGCCCTGGTCTACGGCCAGATGAACGAGCCCCCGGGAGCCCGTATGCGGGTGGCCCTGAGCGGCCTGACCATGGCGGAGTATTTCCGCGATGTGCAGAACCAGGACGTGCTGCTGTTCATCGACAATATCTTCCGCTTCACCCAGGCCGGCAGTGAGGTTTCGGCTCTGCTGGGCCGTATGCCTTCCGCCGTGGGCTACCAGCCCACGCTGGCCACCGAGATGGGCGCCCTGCAGGAGCGCATCACCTCCACCAAGCGGGGTTCCATCACCAGCGTGCAGGCCGTCTACGTGCCCGCCGACGACCTGACCGACCCCGCCCCGGCCACCACCTTCGCCCATCTGGACGCCACCACGGTGTTGAGCCGTGCCATCTCGTCCCAGGGCATCTACCCCGCCGTGGACCCGCTGGAATCCTCCAGCCGCATCCTGTCCCCCGACGTGGTGGGCACCGAGCACTACGAAGTGGCCCGCAGCGTCCAGAAGGTGCTGCAGCGCTACAAGGAACTGCAGGACATCATCGCCATCATGGGTATGGACGAACTGAGCGAGGAGGACAAGCTCACCGTCAACCGCGCCCGCAAGGTCCAGCGCTTCCTGAGCCAGAGCTTCACGGTGGCGGAACAGTTCACCGGCATGCCCGGCCAGTATGTGCCGCTGAAGGAGACCATCCGCGGCTTCAAGGAGATTCTGGAAGGCAAGCACGACGACGTGCCCGAAAGCGCCTTCCTCTTTGCCGGCACCATCGACGATGTGGTGGCCCGCGCCAAGAAGGGTGATGAATGATGACCTTTCCCATTCAGATCGTGACGCCCGACGGCCTGATCTTTGACGGCCAGGCCGAACGGCTGTTCTGCCGCACCATCGCGGGGGACGTGTGCATCCTGGCCCGGCACTGCGATTATATGACCGCGCTGGGCATGGGCGAAGCCCGCCTGACCCTGGAGGACGGCACGGTGCGCCGGGCCGCCTGCATCGGCGGTCTGCTGGCCGTGACCAAGGGTGCCGCCCGTCTGGTGGCCACCACCTGGGAGTGGGCCGAGGAGATCGACAAGGCCCGTGCCGAGGCCAGCCGCAGGCGTGCCGAGGAGATGCTGGCCCGCAAGGAGCTGGACGCCCGGGAACTGGAAATGGCCCAGGCCCGCCTGAAACGCGCCCTGGTGCGCACCAGCGTCGCCCGCTGAAGGGCAACCTCACAAAAATAAAACCCGCCCCCGCAAAGGCCGTAGGTCCTTGCGGGGGCGGGTTGTTTTTTGTGTTCAGTCCGGATTTTTCAGACGGCGCAGGTCGCCGCTTTCCCGGAAGTCCTCATAGTCCAGGGACAGGCAGGGGTTGTAATAGGGGTCGTGAAGAATGCCGTTGCGGCCGTGGACCTCGTACAGGCGGGCCTGCTCTTTGGCAAAGCGGGCCTTTTTGGCCGGGTCCTCCTCGTCGGAGCCCCGGGATTTGCTCTCGTGGTGGTAGAGTTCGGCATAGGGCGTCCAGACGATCCGCCAGCCGGCATCCCGCACCCGCAGGCAGAAATCCACATCGTTGAAGGCCACGGTGAAGGCCTCGTCCATGCCGCCCACCGCGTCAAACACGGCGGTGCGCACCAGTAGGCAGGCCGCCGTCACGGCGGAGAAATCCTGCACGGTGGCCAGGCGGAACATATACCCGCTGCCGCCCCGCTTGTGGTACTTGTGGCTGTGCCCGGCGTAGCCGCCCAGGCCGGTGATGATGCCGGCGTGCTGGATGGTATCGTCGGGGTAGTAGAGCATGGCGCCGCAGATGGCCACCCCGGGCTGGGAGGCTTCGGCCACCATCTGGGTGAGCCAGTCCCCCCGGATGACCTCAATATCATTGTTGAGCATGAGCAGGAACTTGCCCTGGGCAAACTTGCGGCCGAAATTGTTGATGCGGCTGAAGTTGAAACTGCCGTTGTAGCCCACCACCCGGCACCGGTCGTACCGCTGGGGCAGGGTCTTGTAATAGGCGGTGGTGGCGGGGTCGGTGGAATTGTTCTCGATGATGATGACCTCAAAATTCTCGTAGAAGGTCTTGGCATACAGGCTGTGCAGGCACTTTTCCAGGTCATCGGTGTGGTCCTTGTTGGGGATGAGGATGGACACCAGGGGTGCCGGGTCCGGCATCTCCCACACCACATGGCAGGTACCGGGGAAAAGGCCGTCCTCCACCCTTCCCTGCCGTCCGGTGGCGGCCAGGTGGTCGCCCACCGCCTTGCGGGCCGCCGCCAGCACATAGGGCTTGGCATCGGTTCCGCCGCTGGTGGAGGCCGCATGCACCCGCCAGTAATACAGCACCTGGGCCAGGTGCAGCGGCTTGGCCTTGGGGGTTTTGCGCTGCATCTCGTCGATGAGCCGCAGGAAGAGGTCATGGTCCTGGGCGCCGTCACATTCGGGACGCTCCCCGCCCACCGCCTCAAACAGGCTGCGGCGGAACACAGCCAGATGGCAGATATAGTTCACCGCCATGAGGTATTCGGGGGCGTAGTCGGGCTTGAAATGGGCCACGTGTGCCCCCGCCGGGGTCTTGCGGAAGAGGGCCTCATCGCTGTACGCAAAGTCCGCCCCGGTATGGGCCAGAGCCTTGCCCATGCAGTAGATGGCATGGGGGGCCAGCATATCGTCGTGGTCGGCCAGGGCCAGATACTCGCCGGTGGCCAGCCTGGCGGCGGCGTTGGTGTTGGCCGCGATGCCGCCGTTCTCGATCTTCCGATAGACGATGCGGGGGTCTTTGGCCGCCCGGGCCTGCACCAGCCGCCCTACTTCCGGGTGGGCTTCATCCGAGGCATCCACCAGGCAGAGCTGCCAGCGGGGGCTGGTCTGGTTCTGCACGCTGTCCAGAAACTGTTCCAGAAAAGGCTTGGGAGTGTTGTACAGGGGGGTCAGGATGCTGATGACCGGGAAGGCGGCGGTATCCGCCGCCCGCTGGGCAGCCAGAGCCTTGGCCGAGGGCAGATACCGGGCCCGCTTGCCCAGAAACCGCCGCTTGAAAAAGCCCGCTGCCCGGCCCGCCATGACGACGGGGCCCTGCTCTTTGGTCAGGGTGGCAGCATAGCCGAAGAGTTCCTTCATGCGCTTGGCTTGCAGATTCATACCGGATCACCCGTGCAGGCCCGCAGCCTGGCGCTCCATGTTTTCCACAATGATGGTGTGTATGTCCCCCACCGAGGCTGCGTATTCCAGCACCTTCCAGGGGGTGTCGGTGTGGTAGTGGACCTTGACCACTTCCTCGTCCCCCACCACCAGCAGGCAGTCGCCCTCGGCGCTCTGCAGGATGCCGGCGCGGACTTCGTCCTCGTCCAGGTCCTTGCCTTCGATCAGAAACTGGGTGTCAAACCGGTTTTTCATGGCGTTTCTCCTCACTTCAGGCCGAAGTTTTCAAACAGATTGTTGAAATGCGGATTATAATACGGATCGTAATCATCAATATAGGCCCTGTACTTGGCGTAAAAGGCCGCTTTCTCCCGCTCATACCGGCGGGCGTTCTCCGAAAGGGTATCCAGGCCCCGGCTCTTGCTCTCGTAGTGGTAGGCTTCCGCCCGGGGGGTAAAGACATTGAGCAGGCCCTTCTGCCACAGTTTCAGGCAGTAGTCCACATCGTTGTAGGCCACGGCGAAGTTCTCTTCGTCCAGACCGCCCGCCGCCCGGTAGAGGCTGGCTTTGGTCATGAGGCAGGCGCCGGTGACGGCCATATAGTCCTGGGTGGTGACCAGGCGGTACAGGTCCCCCACCGCCTTGCGGGGATAGCTCTTGTGGCTGTGCCCCGCCGAACCGTTGATGCCCATGATGACCCCGGCGTGCTGGATGGTGTCGTCGGGGTAATAGAGCTTGGCGCCCACCGCCCCCACGTCCGCCCGCTGGCTGTAGCTGAGCAGCTCCCGCAGGAAATCATGGGAGAGGACTTCAATATCGTTGTTGAGCAGCAGCAGGTGCTCGCCCCTGGCCTGCCCGGCACCGAAGTTGTTGATGGCAGAGAAGTTGAAGGGCCCCTGATACCGCACCACCCGGCAGTTTTGGTACCGGTCGGGCAGGGTTTTGTAATAGTCCTCGGTGGCGGGGTCGGTGGAGTTGTTCTCGATGACCAGCACCTCGAAGTTGTCATAGCCGGCATTTTTGTACAGGCTGGACAGGCAGCGCTCCAGGTCGTCGGTGTGGTCCTTGTTGGGGATGAGCACCGACACCAGCGGGTGGCCGGTGAGCTCATACCGCACCTGGAAAGCCCCGGGGGCCCCGGGCACCAGTTCTGCCTTGCCGGGCAGGTTCAGCCGCTTGAGCTGGGCGTCGATGGCCCGCACCCCCGCTTCCAGGGCGTAGGGTTTGGCCTCCATGCCTGCGGCGGTGGACCCGGCGTGGCCCCGCCAGATATACAGCACCTTCTTGATATGCTCGATGCGGGCAGCCTTCTCGGTCAGGCGCAGCAGCAGGTCGTGGTCCTGGGCGCCGTCGAATTCCTTGTACTCGGCGGCACCGGCGGCATCCAGCAACGGACGGGAAAACACCGCCAGATGGGTGATGAAGTTGCAGCCGCGCAGATAATCCGGGGCAAAGTCCGGCTTGAAATGGTACCCGCCCAGGTGTTTCAGGTCGGCGGACAGGACGATCTCGTCGCTGTACACCAGATCCGCACCGGTATTTTGGATGGTCTGCACACATTCAAAGAGGGCGTTGGGGTACAGCAGGTCGTCGTGGTCCAGCAGGGCCAGGTAGTCCCCGGTGGCCAGAGTGAATCCCGCGGTGGTGTTGGCGGCAATACCGCCGTTTTCCACCTTTTTGTAGACCACCCGGCTGTCCTTTTCGGCCAGCTTCCGGGCCAGGCGGCCGGGGACGGGGTGGGACACATCCGAAGCATCCACCAGCACCAACTGCCAGTTGGCGTAGGTCTGGCGCAGGACGCTTTTGACCATCTGGCGGAAGAAATTTTCCGGGGTATTGTACACCGGCACCACCACGCTGACCAGCGGTCCCTGCAGGCGGGCGGCCCGCTGGGCTTTCAGTTCCCGGCGCAGGGGGATATCCGCCCGGTGACGCCAGGAATCATGATGGAAGGCCAGCCCCACCCGGAAGGTCACGTCCCGCCAGAGCTGCTCCGCCCCCTGTTCGTGCAGGGTAGCGGCGCTGCGCCGGGCCAGATCCCGCAGGTGGGCGGGGTTCAGCAGGCGCTTGGCCATGCCCCCCACACTGTCCTGGGCGGCCACATCGGCGGGGCGGTTTTCAGTTTCTTTGGCCATAGGGACCCTCCCGGGCAGGCATCAGGCGTGGTCCGCCTTCATGCTGTCCTTTTTCTCAAAATGTTTATACTCGGCGGTGACTTCAGCGGTGGGGCCGTTGCGGCGCAGATGGCCGTGGTCCAGCCAGGCCACCTTGTTGCACATCCGCTCGATCTGCTCGATGGAATGGCTGACCAGAATAACGGTGGTGCCGCCGCTCATGAGTTCGGCCATCCGCTTTTCGCATTTCTGCTGGAACAGGAAGTCGCCCACCGACAGGATCTCGTCGGCGATGAGGATATCCGGCTTGGTCATGGTGGCCACCGCAAAGGCCAGGCGGGCCACCATGCCGGAAGAATAGTTTTTCAGGGGCACGTCCAGGAATTCCCGCAGCTCGCTGAATTCCACAATATCCTCGAACTTGCTGTCGATGTACTTGGGGGTGTAGCCCAGGACGGTACCATTGAGGTAGATGTTCTCCCGGGCGGTGAGGTCCATATCGAACCCGGCGCCCAGCTCAATAAGGGGGGCGATGGTGCCCCGCACCGTGACCTTGCCGGCACTGGGCTTGTACACCCCGGAGATGATCTTGAGCAGGGTGGACTTGCCGCTGCCGTTCAGACCGATGAGGCCGTAGAAGTCCCCGGGCATGATGTCCAGGCTCACGTCGGACAGGGCGAAGAATTCGTCAAACCGGACGCCGCCGTGCATCAGGGCCACAAAGTATTCTTTCAGGCTTTCGTGCTTTTCCTTGGCCAGGTTGAAGCGCATGGAGACATGGTCCACCGAAATGATGGGCTGTTGCTGGTTCATCTTCCCGGCCCCCTTTACATGTACAGGACAAACTTGTCCTGGTTTTTCTTGAACACAATGACCCCCACGGTCATGCTGACCGCGGCGCACAGAAAGCAGACCACCACCATGCTCAGGGTCAGGCCCTTGCCCCACAGCACACAGCTGCGGAAGGCGGTGATGAACCAGTACATGGGGTTGATGTGGATGAGCTTCTGCATGATGCCGGACAGGGTCTCGGGGTCATAGAAGATGGCGCTGGCGTACACCAGCAGGGTGCAGAACACTTCCCAGATATGCATGATATCCCGCACAAAGACATACAAAGCCGACAGCAGCAGCCCGATGCCCAGGCTGAAGAAGAAGAGCATGATGAGCGGGTACAGGGCCATCCAGGCGGTGGCAAAGGTCACCGGCGTCCAGGTGATGACAAAGACGATGACCAGTGCAATGAAGCTGAAGGCACAGTTGACCATGGCGAAGCAGACCTTCTCCATGGGGAAGATGTATTTGGGAATATAGACCTTGCGCAGCAGGGGGGCGTTTTTCAGCACGCTTTCCATGGCCATGCTGGTGGATTCCCGGAAGAAGTTGAACAACAGCTGGCCGATGATCAGAAAACCTGCAAAGTTGGGGATACCCTCCCCCCGCAGGCCCCGCATGATGGAATCGAAGACCAGGAACATGACCAGGCAGGTCAGCAGCGGGTTGAGGATGCTCCAGGCAACACCCAGCACACTGCGGCGGTATTTCAGCTTGAAATCCCGGGTAATCAGGTTCTGCAGAAGATAGCGGTACTTCCAGAAGCCTGCCAATGAATTTTTGATGCTTTGCACGTTGGCGCCCTACCTTATATTTCAGTATTTTTCAAAGTACTCGAACTTCTGTTCGGCAAAGGGGGTATGCTCCTTGTCCTTGGCGCTGGTCTTGTGCTCGCAGCCGCAGTCCGGCCACTGCACATTGACGGTGGGATCGTCATAGGGGATGCCGCCCTCACTGGTGGGGTCGTACACGTCGGTGCACTTGTAGCAGAATTCGGCCACATCGGACAATACCAGGAACCCGTGGGCGAAGCCTTCGGGGATATAGAACATCTTCTTGTTTTCAGCAGACAGGGTCACCCCCACCCACTTGCCGAAGGTGGAGGAGTTGGGGCGGCAGTCCACAGCCACGTCGTACACTTCGCCCATGGTCACCCGGACCAGCTTGCCCTGGGTGTGGTTCTTCTGGAAGTGCAGGCCACGCAGCACGCCCTTGGTGGAACGGCTCTGGTTGTCCTGTACAAAGGGTTTGTCGATGCCGGCGGCCACAAAGTCGTCGATCTGGTAGGTCTCCATGAAGTAGCCGCGGTCATCCCCGAAAACGGTGGGTTCGATGACGACAACGCCGGGAATCTCGGTCTGAATAAAGTTGAATTTGCCCATGATATCTATGACTCCTTCCGATACCGATTCTCCATAAATCGGCATACTGATTCGATTTTACGTTCCTATTGTACTCTTTTTTGCCCCCGCACGCAAGACAAAGCGGGTAAGGTGTAACATTTTCACAGCAATTCCGTCTTGATGGATGCGGGCGGGCATGGTATGATGGTGGGCGAAACATCCCCAGAACAGGAGGCCGCGTCCATGACCAAAACCGAAGCCCGGGCCGCCGCCCGGCGTATCTGGCAAGCACAGACCGAAGAGGACCTGCGCCGTATGGGGCAGCGGATGTGCGCCCGGCTGTTTGGGCGGGTGGAATGGCAGCAGGCCGGGGCCATCCTGAGCTTTGTGCCCCTGCCCAGCGAACCGGACATTTCCCCTGCCCTGGACCGGGCTCTGGCCGAAGGCAAGACCCTGGCCGTGCCCCGGGTGCTGGGACAGGGGCGGATGGAGTGGGTACAGCTGGACAGCCTGGACCGCCTGCAGCCGGCCGCCTACGGCATCCGGGAACCGGTGGGCGGTCCGGTGCTGGACCCGGCCACCCTGCCCTTGCATACTCTGGCCCTGGTCCCCTGCCTGGCGGCGGACCGGCAGGGGGTGCGCCTGGGCCGGGGCGGCGGGTATTATGATCGGTTTTTGGCACAGTATAAAGGC
>CAUEKL010000034.1 GCA_959018215.1 uncultured Gemmiger sp. | reverse complement strand
TGGGGTTGGTGGTGACGCCGGCAATGATGCCCATGTCATTGGCCTTGCGGATCTCATCCACGTTGGCGGTATCAATGAAGAATTTCATACAAAGAGGCTTCCTTTCCCGTATTCAAAAATAATTCTGAAAAACCATTACTTCAGCTTCCAGGCCAGGTCCGCCAGGAACAGGTCGTGCTCCAGGCTTTCGGGGGTGGTGCCCTCGCCGATGTGGACAAACTCGATGCCCATGATGTTGGCCCAGTCATGCATCTGCTCGGCGGTGACATCGTAGCTCAGCACCGTGTGGTGGGCACCGCCTGCGGTGATCCAGCACTCCACGCCGGTGGTCAGGTCGGGCAGGGCTTTCCACATCACGCGGGCCACCGGCAGGTTGGGCATGGGCAGGATGGGCTTGACGCACTCGATGTCCTGGCAGATCAGCCGCAGACGGCCGCCCATGTCGATGAGGCTCACCACGATGGCCTTGCCGGGCTTGCCCTCAAAGACCAGACGGGCGGGGTCCTTCTCGTTCATGCCGATGCCCAGGTGATGGGTCTCGATGCGGGGTTTCTGGGCGGCGCAGCAGGGACAGACCTCCAGCATGTGGGCGCCCAGGCTGTACTCCGCCCCGGGCACCAGATTGTAGGTATAGTCCTCCATGAACAGCGAGCAGCCGTTGCCGCCCTCGCCCATGGCTTTCAGGATAGCGGTCATGGCGGCCACTTTCCAGTCGCCTTCGCCGCCGTAGCCGTAGCCCTGGGCCATCAGGTGCTGGCTGGCCAGGCCCGGCAGCTGTTCCATGCCGTACAGGTCCTGGAAGGTGTTGGAGAAAGCCTTGCAGCCTTCGGCGTCCAGCATCTTCTTGATGGCGATCTCTTCCCGGGCCTGGTAGCGGATGGCCTCGATGTTGTCGGTGGCAAAGTCGTAGCTGGCGCGGTAGACTTCCATCAGTTCGTCGATCTCGCCGTCGGTGACTTCATTCATGACCTTGACCAGGTCGCCCACGGCCCAGGTGTTCACCTGCCAGCCCAGCTTGGCCTGCACTTCCACCTTGTCGCCCTCGGTGACGGCCACCTCGCGCATGTTGTCGCCGAAGCGCATGACCTTGAGATCGCGGGAAACGGCTACGCCCACGGCGGTTCGCATCCAGCGGCCCAGGCGCTTCCGCACTTCCTCATCCTGCCAGTAGCCGGCAATGATCTTGCGGGGCATCCGCAGCCGGGCGGCGATGAACCCGTGTTCCCGGTCCCCGTGGGCGGCCTGGTTCAGGTTCATGAAGTCCATATCGATCTCCTCGTTGGGGATCTCCCGGTTGTACTGGGTGGCAAAGTGGCAGTAGGGCTTCTGCAGGTTCACAAAGCCGTTGATCCACATCTTGCTGGGGCTGAAGGTGTGGCACCAGGTGATGATGCCTGCGCAGCGGGGGTCGTAGTTGGCTTCCCGCACCACGTCGGCGATCTCCTTGTTGGTCTTGGCGGTGACCTTGTACACGATCTTGCAGGGCAGATTACCGGAGGCGTTCAGCACCTCGGTCATCTCAGCGGCCCGTCTGGCCACGATCTCCAGCGTTTCGGGGCCGTACAGGAACTGACTGCCCACCACAAACCAGAATTCATACTCTTGCATCTGCATGATAAAAACCTCCTGTCGGGTGCCGTGTGTCTGCGGCATATTTCTGTATTTCGTCTCGTTCGTTACCGGGGAAAAATCCGGCTTTGTTCTGCTTTTATCATAGCCTTTGCGGCTGTGCGCGTATAGTGACGCACGTTCGACTTACTGGATTTTTGTTCGCAATCCATCCGGCTTTGTCACCGGGCTGACCGGCGGCCGCGGCTGCCGGGACCGGGGTGGACATTCCGTATGGAAATACCCCCTGATGCCGCTTTTTGCGGGCTGTATCAGGGGGTATTTTGTCTGTTGTGGGGTATCGGATTACTTGTTTTTCTCCTTGACATAGGCAAAGACGCTCTGCAGGACGATGAAGAAGCAAAGCAGCGCGGCCGTCAGGATGTTGGGCCAGGAGCTGGCCAGCTTGCCGTTGGCTTTGACGATGGTGGAGATGGTGCCGTTGATGAGCACGCCGAAGAAGGAGCCGATGACGTTGCCCACGCCGCCGGTGAGCAGGGTGCCGCCGATGACCGACGAGGCAATGGCGTCCATTTCCATGCCGGTGGCCTGGCTGACACTGGCCGAGGTGGTGTTCAGGCAGTAGCAGATACCGCCGATGGAGCACAGGAAGGAGCAGAGCACGTGAGCCTTCATCCGGGTGCGCTTGACATCCAGGCCCATCATGGCGGCGGACTGCTCACTGCCGCCCACGGCGTAGAGGGACCGGCCGAAGCGGGTATAGCGCAGCAGCAGGAAGACGACCACCAGCACGAGAAGGGCCACCACCACGCCCACGCGGATATAGGGCATGACCATCTTGCCGGCCTTGTTCACCACACCGCCGAAGGGCAGGTAGATGCGGAAGTTGGCCCAGTTATAGAAGATCTCGCTGACGTCCTGGGTGATGGAGAGCTGGTTGGTGGAGATGACGGCGGTCATGCCGCGGGCAAAGAACATGCCCGCCATGGTGACGATGAAGGGCTGGATGCGCAGATACCCCACGCAGAAGCCCTGCACCAGGCCGAAAACCACACCCACGACCAGCACGATCAGGCACATGAGCCAGGCATTGATCTTCCATTCGCCCATGCCATAGGCCAGCAGCATGCAGTCCAGGGCCACCAGGGAGCCCACCGAGATATCGATGCCGCCGGTGAGCATGACGCAGGTCATGCCGCAGGTCACGCAGATCAGACCGGCATTGTTGATGAACAGATTCAAAAAGGTCTGCAGGTTGGTAAAGCCTTTGCTGGCGTACACAATGCACCCCGCGGCGTACAGCACGATGAACAGGCCGATGGTGATGAACAACAGCAGGGTGTTGCTGTTGACGGACTTTGTCTTCAGTGCGGTTTTCATACGCGGACAGCCTCCTTTTTCGCGGTGCGCCGGGCATTGAACTTGCGCAGTGCATCCCGCACGGGCGGGGCCTGGATGGCCACGATCAGAATCACGATCACGGCTTTGAATACCGGGTTGACGGCGGTAGAAACACCCAGGTTGTACATGGTGGTGGTGATGGCCTGGATGGTGTAGGCGCCGATGATGGAGCCGGCCAGGTTAAAGCGGCCGCCGCCCAGGCTGTTGCCGCCCAGAGCCACCGCCAGGATGGCGTCCAGTTCCATATCCAGGCCGATGTTGTTGGAGTCGGCACTGGTGATGCGGGAGGAAGCCACGATACCCGCAATACCGGCGCACAGGCCGCACAACAGATAGCACAGGAAGATGATCCGCCGGGAGTTCAGACCCGCGATGCGGGAAGCCTTTTTGTTGATGCCCACGGCCTGGATATACATGCCCAGGGCGGTGGTTTTCAGCAGGATGGCGGCCACGGCCACACAGATGGCCGCAATGAGGATGGGGGTGGGGAACGGTCCGATGTAACCGCCCAGAATGCCGTATTCCGGCACGCGGATGTACACAATCAGGTTGTTGCACAGCAGCAGGCCGATGGCCCGGGCCGCCGACCAGAGGATCAGGGTGGCCACCATGGGCTGGATGTTCAGCCCGGCCACCAGGGCCCCGTTGAAGGCGCCGCACAGGCAGCCCATGATCAGCGCCCCCAGCAGGCCCACGATCATGGGCATGGCGAACTCATCCGCCGAGGATACCGACGAAACGCCGAACCCGGCAATGAGCATGCAGCAGAAGGAGGCGCACAGGGACATGACCGAACCTACCGAGATATCGGTGCCGGCGGAAGCTGCCACCACCAGGGTCATGCCGATGGAGAGGATGGCCACCTCGCTGCCGCGGTTGAGGATGGTGACCAGGCGGCCTTGCAGCATGCCGTTGGTCATGTAGATGTGAAAGAAGTTGAAGGCATCGTTGCCCTGAGAAATATCGTATACGATATTGACCGCCAGCACCAGCAGTACGCAGACAAGGGGCAGAAACAGCTGGTAACCGGTGAGTTTTTTAAGCTTTTTTGTCATTGTTCGCACCTCCCGCAATGGCTGCCATCACACGTTCCTGGGTCAGTTCGCCGTCCAGTTCGCCCACCATGGCACCGTCCCGCAGCACGGCCATCCGGTTGCAGGTGCGCAGCATCTCCTCGATCTCAGAGGAGATGAACATGACGCTCTTGCCCTGGGCGGCCAGGTCCACGATGAGTTTCTGGATCTCGGTCTTGGTGCCCACATCGATGCCGCGGGTGGGCTCGTCCAGGATCAGGAAGTCCGGGTCGGTGGCCAGCCAGCGGGCCAGAATGGCCTTCTGCTGGTTGCCGCCCGAAAGCTGTTTGATGGGGGTTTCCCGGCTGGCGGTCTTGATCTGCAGCAGGTCGATGTACCGGTCGGCGATCTCCTCCTGCTTGGCCCGGGGCAGCTGACGGAACATGCCCCGCTTGGCCTGCAGGGCCAGGATGATGTTTTCCCGCACCGACAGGTCACCGATGATGCCCTCGGCCTTGCGGTCGTCGGGCAGCAGGCCCATGCCCAGGTTCATGGCGTCCAGGGGCTGCTTGATGTGGGCCTCCTTGCCGGCCACCTCCAGTCTGCCGGTCTGGGCGCGGTCGGCACCGTAGATGGTGCGGGCCAGCTCACTGCGCCCGGACCCCAGCAGGCCGGTAAGGCCGATGACTTCACCCTTGCGGATGTTCAGGTTGAAGGGTTTGATGGTTCCCTTGTGGCTGAGCCCTTCGGCCTGGATCTCCATGGGAGCGGTCTCGTCGAAGGCAAAGCCTTCGGGCTTGATCTCGGCCAGGTCGTCGAAGTCCTTGCCCATCATGGCCGCCACCAGCTTGACCCGGGGCAGTTCGGACACCGGCCACTCGCCCACCAGCGTGCCGTCCCGCAGCACGGTGATGCGGTCGCACACGGCGTACACCTGTTCCAGGAAGTGGGTGACGAAGATGATGCCCACCCCCTGTTCTTTCAGACGGCGCATCATGGCAAAGAGCTTTTCCACCTCGCTGTCGTCCAGGGAGGAGGTGGGCTCGTCCAGGATCAGCACCTTGCAGTCCATGTCCACAGCCCGGGCAATGGCGATCATCTGCTGGATGGCCAGGGAGTAGTTTTCCAGGTTCTGGGTCACATCAGCCTTGATGCCCAGCCGCTTGACCAGTTCATCGGCCTTGCGGAACATGGCCCGCCGGTCGATGGTATGGAACCGGGTCATGGGTTCCCGGCCGATGTACAGGTTTTCGGCCACGCTCAGGTTGGGGCACAGGTTGACTTCCTGATACACGGTGGAGATGCCCACCTTCTGGGCTTCCAGGGTGGAACTGTTTTTTACCGGGCCGTCCACACCGTCCACCCGGATTTCACCGGCCTCAAAGTCGTTGATGCCGGTCAGGCACTTGATCAGGGTGGATTTACCCGCGCCGTTTTCCCCCATCAGCGCGTGGATCTCGCCCTTGCGCAGGGTAAAGTCCACTTTATCCAGCGCCTTGACGCCGGGAAAAGTCATGGTAATGCCCCGCATCGTCAAAACCACATTGTTTTCCATGTTTGTCACCTCGTCTGCCAATGAAAGGGGGAGGACCCCCCTGAGTGAAAAGGGGCCCTCCCTCGGGGATACGGATTATGTTTTCTGTGGAAAGGGCCGGACCGCAGCGGTATCAGTAGGGACGGGCGTCCAGCACTTCCTGGGTCACGTGGACGATCTCCTGATCGGCACCGTTGACGTTGATGGAGCTGACGATATCCTCAGCGGCGAACCAGGACTCGGCCATGTAGATCTCCTTTTCGGGGGTCTCGCCGGCCTGCAGCTGCTGGATGACTTCCTCCACGAAGGGAGCGGCCATGGGGTTGCATTCGAAGTTGGCGTTGATCTTGCCGTCCATCACCAGCTGCAGAGCGGGCTTGTTGGCGTCGAAGGAAACCAGGACCACATCGCCGTCCACGCCGTAGGTGACGCCGGCGTTGTCCATGGCGGTCATGGCGCCGAAGGCTTCGTTATCGTTCTGGCAGATGACCACGTTGAACTGGCCTGCATAGCTCTGGCAGAAACTTTCCATGACTTCCTGGCCGCCGGCCTCGGTGAAGTCACCGCTCTGGGAATCCAGGATGGTCCAGCCGTACTTGTCGGCGATTTCCTTGAAGCCGTCGGTACGGCCGATGGTGGCGGAAGCACCGGTGGAGCCTTCGATGACCAGGGCGTTGATCTCACCCATGCCCTTGGCGTCGGCGTAAGCCTTCAGCCATTCGCCGCAGGCCAGGCCCTCATCCTTGAAGTTGGAGCCGACCCAGGAGGTATACTTGTCGGAGTCGTCGATGGTACGGTCGATGACGATGACCGGAATGCCCGCGTCCTCACATTCGGTCAGGACGGTGTCCCAGCCGGTGGAGACGATGGGATCGATGATGATGTAATCCACATCCTGCTGGATGAAGCCGCGGACGGCTTCCAGCTGAGCGGCAGAGTCGTTGTCGCAGTCGACGAAGGACAGCTCATAGCCGTTTTCGGTGGAGAAGACGTCCTGCGCGGACTTGGTGGATGCGGTGCGCCAGTCGGATTCGTGGCCGACCTGGGCGAAGCCGATGCTGATCAGATCGCCGGAACCGCCCTCGTCGGCGGTATCGGTGGTCTCAGCTGTGGCTTCAGAGGTGGGTTCCTCTGCGGTGTCTGCGGCCTGCTCGGCGGGAGCGCCCCCGCAGGCTGCCAGGCCCAGTACCATGGATGCGGCCAGAATCGCGCTGAGATACTTTTTCATGTGTGTGACCTCCAGTTCTTTCTTTGATTTCTGCATGTTGCCGGCGGGAACCCGTTTCCCGCACCGGATTTGCTTTCGGTGCCCCCATTAAACGGCATTTTCGAAAGAAAGTCAATACGAAAACGGTCGAACTGCACGGATTCGGGACGTTGAACAATACAAATATTATGCAATATGCTGTACTCAATACAAATCTGTCCGCTTTCGACCCTGTTTTTTTGTTTTTCTACGATTTTGCTGCTTTTTGGTTGAAAATTCTACGATCGGAAAGCGTACAAGGCCGGTGTTTTCCCCTTTGCAAATTGACTGTCCCACCTAAAAAACGGGAAAATTTCCAGCTTCCGCTGGAAAATGTCATAAAAAAATCACCCTCCAGGCCCCGATGTACGTACAAATGGGTGGATTTTTTTGTCAAGGTGTACCAAACTCGATAGGAAATCCCACCCTTTTATTGTACAAACCGCGCCGGGTTGTTGGTATAATTGAGAGGAATCGTACAACTTTTATCGACAGAAAGAAGGTGGGCGGATGGCCGCAAAATACCAGACTCTGGCCCAGACCCTGCGCCAGGAGCTGATGCATCAGGGACAGCACGGCTACAAACTGCCCACCGAGCAGGAGCTGGCCGAACGGTACGGCCTGAGCCGTCAGACGGTGCGCCATGCGTTGCAGATGCTGGAACAGGAAGGATTGATTGAGCGGCGGCAGGGCAGCGGCAGCTTTTCCACCGGGCGGGGCGGCGGCAACTCCCGCCAGGTAGCGGTGGTGGCCAGCTTTCTGGACGATTACATTTTTCCTTCCATCCTGCATGATGCCCAGAGCGTTTTTACCCGGGACGGCTATTCCACCCTGGTCTATGCCACCGAGAATGAGGTGGCCACCGAGCGGGACATTCTGCAGCAGCTGCTCACCCAGCCGGTGGCGGGGATCCTGGTGGAGGGAGCCAAGACTGCTCTGCCTAACCCCAATCTGCAGCTTTACCGGCAGCTGCGGGACAGCGGGGTCCCCCTGCTGTTTCTGCACGGGGCCTGCGCCGAACTGAAAAACGTGCCCTGCATCTCAGACGATAACTATGCCGGCGGGTATCTGCTGGCCCGGCATCTGGCAGAAAAAGGGCACCGCAGCATTGCGGGCATCTTCAAAAGCGACGACCTGCAGGGGCCGCAGCGCTACTACGGGTGTGTATCGGCCATGCGGGACGCGGGGCTGGCCATGCGGGACCGGAATTTTCTGTGGTATGATACACAGGACCGGCTGGAGATGGTGAATCTCAACGATATCAGTCTGCTGCGCCGGTTTCTGGATATGCGGATGGAAAAGGTCACCGCGGTGATCTGCTACAATGACGAGATTGCTTTTCTGCTCATCCGGGAACTGCTGGCCCGGGGGCTGCGCGTTCCCCAGGACGTGGCGGTGGTCAGTTTTGACAACAGCTATTACAGCCAGATCAGCCAGGTTCCCATCACTTCCCTGCGGCATTCGGTGCCGCGGATGGGCCAGACGGCCGCCGAACAGCTGCTGCTGATGATGCGGGGAGAACCCGGCCGTTCCCGGGCATTGCCCTGGGAACTGGTGGAGCGGGCCAGCGGCTGACTTTTCCCGTACAGACAAAAACTCCCGTACGGACCTGAGCGGTCTGTACGGGAGTTTTCTTTTCGGGATGCACAAGGGTCAGTAGGTTCGGCTTTGCAGCAAAGATTCGGTCACCTGTTCGGGGGTGAAGGTCTGTTCCTCCACATACTGCTGCCGGGGCAGGGTGCCTCCCGATTCCAGCGTCCGGATGGCCTGTTCCACCAGCGGCCCCAGCAGCGGGTTGCACTCCACCTCCAGGGCGATCTTGCCCTGGGCGCAGAGTTCCAGCCCGTTGTAGGTGGCATCAAACGAAATCACCGTCACGCCGTCCGGCCCGCAGGTATAGCCATGCTCCTCCAGCGCCTGGATGGTGCCGAAGGCCTCGTTGTCGTTTTCGCAGTAGACCACATCAATGGAGGTCGGTTCCGGCCGGGAGGCCAGGAACTCGTTCATCACCTCATAGGCTTTGGCCTGGGTAAAGTCCCCGTCCAGCCGTGCCAGAAGGGTCCAGTCCGGGTGGCGGTCCAGGGCTTCCTCCAGGGCGTCGGACCTTCCCTGCTGGGCGCTGGAATCCATCGTGCCCACAATATGCACGATGGACAGCGGCGTGCTTTCGGGCGTGCGCTGTTCCAGCCATTGCATGGCCGTGCTGCCTTCCCGGTAAAAATCCGAGCCGATGTGGGTGGCGTAGAGAGTTTCATCCTCCACCTCCACCATACGGTCCACCAGAATCACCGGAATGTCCGCATCCCGGGCTTCCTGCAGCACCGACTCCCATCCGGTTTCGGTCAGCGGCATGAGCACAATGTAATCCACCTGCTGCTGGATGAACCGCCGGATGGCCCGGAACTGGTTTTCCTGTTTTTGCTGGGCATCCTCAAAATAGAGCCGGTAGCCGTTTTCTTCAGTAAACGTGGCCTTGATGGATTCGGAATTGGCCACCCGCCAATCGGATTCCGCCCCGGTCTGGCAGACGCCCACGCTGATCAGATCGCTTTCGGGTTCTTCCTCTACCGGCGCTGCCGCCTTACTGCACCCCGACAGCAGCAGGGCTGCCGCTGTCAGCAGAGATAAGATGCGTTTCACAGGATTCCTCCTTCTGTATCTCCCGGGGGATGCGCACAAACACCGTGGTGCCCACGCCTTCCCGGCTGTGGATGGTCAGGCCGTATCCGGCCCCGAACAGCAGCCGCAGCCGCTCATGAATGGTGGAAAGGCCGAAGCCCACCCGCTCCCCGTTTTCCATGCTGCAGACCAGCTGCTGCAGCCGTTCTTCCGACATACCGGCACCGTCATCGGTCACCTGCAGCACCAGGTCGGAACCTTCCTGTTTGCCAAGAATATAGATATGCCCCATGCCGCGCTTCATCTTGATGCCGTGGTACAGGGCATTTTCCACCAGGGGCTGCAGGGTCAGCTTGGGGATGCGCACATCCCCGAACTTGTCCGGCAGGTCGATGGTATACCGCAGGATATCGGCGTAGCGTGCCTGCTGGATCTGCAGATAACTGCGCACATGGCTTTCTTCCTCCGCCAGGGTGATGATGTCCTTGCCTTTGCTCAGGGAATGACGGAAAAAGTTGGACAGGTCCGAGACCATCTGGGTGGCTTCCTGGCTTTTGCCTGCCTCGATGAGCCAGATGATGGTGTCCATGGTGTTATACAAAAAATGAGGGTTAATCTGGGCCTGCAGCAGCGCCAGCTCCATCCGGCGCAGGGTGGCCTGTTTCCGGGTGGCTTCCTCCAGCAGGGCGTGCAGCCGGCCGGCCATTTCTTCCATTCCCTCGCTCAGGGTGCGCAGTTCCCGGATATCCGAAGCCGCCGGCTCATGCCGCTGCAGATCGCCGTTGCCGATCTGCTCCATACGGGTACACAGGGCGGTGATGGGCTCGGTGACCGAACGGCCGATGCGCAGGGTGCGGCGCATGAGAAACACCAGCAGTGCCGCCGTACAGCCAATCAGCAGCACCAGCTCGGTGAACAGGCGGAACTGCATCTGCTGCTGCAGAGCGTTAAGCTGAACAGCCTCATAATACAGGTAGTTGTACATGTACTCCTGAATCAGGCTGGTAATGACATTGATGTTGTTTTCCAGCTGGGCCTGCCGTTCATCGTAGGATTCCGTGTCCCGGATCTGGTAGATTTTTTCCTCCAGATTTTCGCACAGGTGCAGTACGCTGCTGATAGCCAGCCGGCTTTCCCGCTGGGTGGTGGTGTTCAGCAGCTCCCGGGCCAGCTGCTGGGCATCCTTCACTTCGTCCAGGGGCAGACCTTCGGAGTACCGGCTGCCGGTGACATAGTAGTACATCTTCTGGTCGATGTTGGTCTTGAAATCCTGGTTAAACTCCGACGCAGTGGTCACATTGTGCAAAAGATCGTTGTAGCGCATGGTGTGGGCGGTCATCAGCACCAGAAGTACCGTCATAACCGCAATGACCGAAACCACCACCGGCAGCACCAGCCGGTTCATGGTCTGCTGGATGGGAGCCGGCCCGGAAGGGAACTTTTTCATGCCTTGCCACCTCCCGTGCGGTAGTCACGCGGGGTGCATCCCTGGGTCTTTTTGAACAGGAAACTGAAATAATGGGGGTCGCGGTACCCCACCGCAAAGGCCACCTCCCCGGAGCGCTTGCTGGTGGTGCGCAGCAGTTCCTTGGCCTTTTCCATCCGTTTGCCGGTCACATACTCGGTAAAGGTCATCCCCATCTCCTGGCTGAACACCGCCGAAAGATAGTTGGCGCTGACGCTGATCTCCCGCGCCACCTGATTGAGGGAGAGGCTCTCGTCAGTATAGTGTTCTTCCAGGTAAAGCACAGCCTGGCGGAACAGGCTGCGGCCCTGCCGGCTGGACGCATTATCCCGCAGGTGCAGCGTTTGCAGCAAAATCTGCAGCAGGCACGCCCGCAGGGTCTGGGGGGAAACCGCCTGGCGCAGCAGCTGCCAGTCCTCCAGGCCGTCGGCCAGCTGGGCCGGGTCCGCCCCCAGTTCCTGAATGAAGCTGGCCGCGCAGAAATAGGCGCTCAGTGCCAGGTACTGGCGCAAGGCCGGGGAATCCAGGGCATTTCCCACATTGAGAAGATACTGCTCCACAAAGCTTTCCGCCTCATTGGCGTCGGCTGATTCCAGAAAGCTGCGCAGAATGGAAGGGTCCATCCGGGTGGGGTCCAGCGCCGCCAGATTTTCCCCGCCTTCCTGTCCGCCCAGAAAAGCGGTGGTCTCCTCGGTCAGGATGTGCTGTTTGGGCAGGATGTGCCGGTAAGCCCACAGGCGGGAGAGGGTCTCAAAGCAGCCGGGCAGCGCACTGAGCCGGGTCACCGTGGGGGACACCGCCACATACCAGTCCGGAACGGAAGTTTCCGCCGCGTAGACCTGCTGTACAAGGTCTATGGTGCGCCGGGTCCAGCTGTCAATCCGGTCGGAGGAGCTCATGATCAGAACCAGATATGTGTTCAGCCGCCAATGGAGCAGCAGGTATTCCGGATACTTCAGGAAGTTGGTCATCAGGGCATCCCGGATGCGCAGGTTGGCTTCGGAAAACTGTGTTTCCCGCAAGGGACTGTCCGACGGGATAGAGAAAAAAGCCAGGGCATAGCTCTCCGCCCGCACATCCAGTTCCAGCCGCTTGGCCTGCTCATAGATCTGGGGCACGCTCAACGCACCGCCTACCACCTGTTCCATAAACTGCAAGCGGGCGTACTGCTCGTACTCCTGGGCTTCCAGGCGAAAGCGTTTGAGATAGTTTTCCTGCTCGGTCTCGCTCTCGATTTTTTCCTTTACTTCGGTCAGCACCTGTGTCAGGGTGCTTTTGGTCACCGGTTTCAGCAGATACCGCTCCACCCCCAGGTCGATGGCCTTGCGGGCATAGTCGAAGTCGTCGTACCCCGAAAGAATGATGATTTTGGTGTGTGGAAACTCCTGCAGAACCAGTTTGCTCAGTTCCAGCCCATCCATGAAGGGCATCCGGATATCGGTGATCAGCACATCGGGCTTGACCTGCCGCAGCAGGGGCAGGGCCATTTCGCCGTCGCCTGCTTCCCCCACAAACTCATAGCCGACCTGATTCCAGGGTACGGTATCCCGCAGTGTTTCCCGAATTGTACTCTCATCCTCTACCAAAAAGACCCGCAACATACTGTTTCCTTCCCGCTGCCGCCGCAGCGTATCCGCCATGTTTTTCCGCAACAAAATTCCACGTACAAAAGTAAAAAAGGTTTTCTTGGCAAAAACCTTCTTTGGGGCGATTATAGGTCAAATATCACGGTCTGTCAAGAGATTGGGGCGCGGAAAAAGAGGGATGTCCCATGCGCGATTTTCACAAAAAAGTTCATTTTATTTTAGCAAAGTCTGCAACAGCCTTGTCCTTTTTTGGCTGCGGGATGCCCCGGCTGAAACGGAACCGCGCCCGCCCCTACCGGGGCAGGCGCGGTTGGTCACGGCTCCTGAACGGAGATGGAGCCAAAGGAAGTTTTCAGGCTCAAGTCACAGCCGTTGCCCTGGCGGGACCAGGAATCGCCGGACATGCGCTGCCCGTTGTATGCAATAGTGCTGCCTTCGGCTTCCACGGTGGGGTCAGCCGCCACCACCGAAATGCTGCCGGAGATCATATCGACCTGCACCTGTTCGGTCACCGTTCCTTCGATCCGAGCACTGCCGGAGGTCGAGTTCATCGCAAGGGAATTGGCCGTACCGGTAAAGTCCAGTTTGCCCGCGATGGTATCCAGACTCACGGTGTCGGCCTGGCCGCTGAAGGTCAGCCCGCCTGCGCTGGTGTTCACCTTCATCTGCCGGCACTGCCCGCCGAACTCCACCTTGCCGGCGGTGCTGTCCACCGTCACATCCCCCTGTACTGTGCAATCCAGTACCGTGTTTCCCGCCGTATTGGTCACGCTGACGGAATCACAGGGCAGTTCCGGGACGGTCACCCCGCCGCCGATGGTGGAAAACTCCAGGGTCCCCAGCTCTGCATCTGCCGGAACGGTGATGCACACATCGCTAAATCCGTCGGTGCTGTGCTGGTCCGGTTTGTTGTGGGAAACCAGATAGAGAGTGCCGTCTTCCACGCCGGCCTGCTCCACCACCTCTTCTTCGTGCAGGGTGTAGCGCAGCCCATAGGTATCCCCGATTTCCACCTCAATTTTGGCCGCCACCACGTCGATGGAAATATCGGTGAAGGGCGACACCTCCCCGTCGTAGCTCAGCGGCAGTTCCCCGTCGCCTTCCCCCGTATCCGAGGGAAGGGCTGTAATGTCCGGCCGTGCCGTGGCAGCATTGCTTGCCAACACCGTTTCGGTGGGCACAGAGGGTTCTGCCGCCGTGCCGGGACGAAGGAGATTGTACAATCCGATGCCCAGCGCCGCAACGGCAATCACAATGCCGAACAGCACCATACCCGGTCGGACACCGTCTTCCCCTGCGTCCTTTTGAGTGGTCTGGGCGCGCTTGTCTGCATTGTCCTGCAGGATACGGGCTGCCAAAGCCTCCGGCGGGCCGAAATGTTCTTCCAGCTGCTCCGCATCCAGCAGGCCGCCCTCCTGGGCGTATTCGCGGTAATAGGTGATGATTTCGGCCCGTTCTTCTGCCGACAGCTGTTTGAGGTGTTCTTCCAGCGCGGCAAAATATTCTTCCACTGTATGCATCGTTACTCCTCCAACAATCGATCCATATCCTGTTTGAACTGCTGCCATTCGCTTTTCTGCCGGGCCAGTAATTCCTCCCCCTCTTCGGTGAGATGATAATACCGCCGGTTGCGCCCCTGAAACGGCTGGTCATAGATCGTCAGCATGCCGGATTTTTCCAGCCGCCGCAAGGCCGGGTACAGGGACGTTTCGCTCACATCCAGAATGCGGCGGACCTGGCGTGTGATCTCATAGCCATAGGTGTCACTGTGCCGCAAAATACTCAGGACAACAAAATCCAGAATGGCACCGCCGATTTGGAACCCCACGCCCTGTTCGCCTCCTCCTATGTTTATTATTTTATTGTATTATAAAACGAATAATATAAAAGGTCAATAGCGTTCCTGTTTACCGGCATCAAAGAGGAGCCGGCAGCCTTATGTACCGGTAAGGGTTGTGTTATCATGAAATCAGAAACCAACTGCATACCCCTGTCAAAAGTCGCTTTTTCTGCAGGCTGCGGCGACGGCCTTTTGACCGCAGTCTCTTCCTCCGGAACCGGGTTTGCCTTTCTATGCAGGAAAACGAAGCACAAAAGCAAGGGAGGTCCGCAGATATGAAATTCACACGATTTGTCTGTCTGCTGTTGGCGGTGGCCCTGCTTTCCCTTACGGGTTGTGGTGCCCGCATCGGCTGAGGCCCCTTGGTGCGGGGCCTCGCCTCTGCGACCGCTGCCCCTGCTCCGGCTCCCTGTTTCCGCCGCTGGCGGCGGTCGCCTCCGCAGCTGTTCTCGTCCCCGATGGCGCACCGGGTACTGCTTTCCCGAAGGCTCAACATAAGAAAAAAGCCCTGCTTTCCAGCAAGGCTTTTCTTTGGTGCGCCATCAGTGGGAGGCACCTGCCCCCTTTCCTGCCAATCAGGCACCACAGGGACCCGCGCACTATCTTGTGCCCGCCGGAGCAAACGGCGGGCCCTTACGGGTTGCGGTGCCCGCATCGGCTGAGGCCCCTTGGTGCGGGGCCTCGCCTCTGCGACCGCTGCCCCTGCTCCGGCTCCCTGTTTCCGCCGCTGGCGGCGGTCGCCTCCGCAGCTGTTCTCGTCCCCGATG
>CAUEKL010000033.1 GCA_959018215.1 uncultured Gemmiger sp. | reverse complement strand
TGAGAACCTGCCAGGGGGCGCCGTCGGGCTGCTGCAGGAACAGCAATCCCACCACTTCCCCCAGGCCCTTCACTGCCGGGTCTTCCAGCAGGGAAGGGGCGGGCACCACAAAGTAGTGGTCCACCATCCGCCCGTCCGGAAAGTCATGTTCGATGGCGGCGGGCCATTCCTCCTCCGTCCGGGTGTTTTTGTACTGCATGCGCAGGGAAAGAAAGTCGGCTGCGGAAAGCTGACTGGGCATGGAACCCGCCTCCTTTTGGAAAAAAGATAGGATCAGACGCGCAGGCTGGCACCCTCGCCGGTGCCGGTGCCGTCGTCGAACTCATAGGTGTTGCCGGGCAGCAGGGCGTTGAGCAGGATACCGGCGATGGCGGCGATGGCCAGGCCGGACAGGTTGATGGAGACACCGGCCACCACAAAGGTCAGGCCGCCCACCGAGTTGAAGCCCAGGGCGCAGACCAGGATGACGGCGGCAATGATCAGGTTGCGGGAGTTGGTGAAGTCCACCTGGTTTTCCACCACGTTGCGCACGCCGATGGCGGAGATCATGCCGTACAGCACGAAGCTGATACCGCCGATGATGCCGGCGGGGATGGAGTTGATGATGGCGTCAAACTTGGGGCTGAAGCTCAGCACAATGGCAAACACGGCGGCAATGCGGATGACCAGGGGATCGTAGATCTTGGTCAGGGCCAGCACGCCGGTGTTTTCCCCGTAGGTGGTGTTGGCGGGGCCGCCCAGCAGACCGGCCATGCTGGTGGCCAGGCCGTCGCCCAGCAGGGTGCGGTTCAGGCCGGGGTCACGGATGAAGTTCTTGCCGGCGGTGGCGCTGATGGAAGCGATGTCGCCGATGTGCTCCATCATGGTGGCCAGGGCGATGGGCACGATGGTCAGCACGGCGCTGATGAATTCGGGGCTGCCGTCAATGGCGAACAGGCCCATGGACTGGGGATGGATGGGAATGCCGAACCAGGCGGCGTCAGCCACGGTGGAAAAGTCCACCGCGCCGGTGACCAGGGCCACCACATAGGACACGATGACGCCCAGCAGGATGGGCAGGATCTTGACCATGCCCTTGCCCCAGATGTTGCAGACGATGACGGTGCCCAGGGCCACAAAGGCCAGCAGCCAGTTGGTTTCGCAGTTGGTGATGGCGGAAGGCGCCAGGATCAGGCCGATGGCAATGATGATGGGGCCGGTGACCACGGGCGGGAAGAGCTTCATGATGCGGCGGATGCCGAACACCGAGATCAGCAGGCTGAACAGCACATACACCAGACCGCTCAGAGCCACACCGGCGCAGGCATAGGGCAGCATTTCGGTGTTGGGGATGGTCTGCTGGCCGTTTTCATCCAGCAGCATGGGGGCCACAATGGCAAAGCCGCCCAGATAGGCGAAGGAGGACCCCAGGAAAGCGGGGACCTTGCCGCCGGTGATCAGGTGGAACAGCAGCGTGCCCAGACCGGCACACAGCAGTGTGGTGGAAACGCTCAGGCCGGTGATCAGGGGCACCAGGACCGTCGCGCCGAACATGGCAAACATATGCTGGATGCCCAGCACCAGAACCCGGGGCTTGCCCAGGGTCATGGCGTCGTAGATGCCCTGGGAATAATCGGGCTTCTGCGGCGTCTGTTTCTTTTCTTCACTCATGGAACAAACATCCTCCTCAATTTACACATGGCCCCGCAACGGCTGCCGGGCACTCTCCGCTTCATCATAGCAGAAACCGCCCTTCCTTGCAAGCCTGCCCTTGCCCCCGGGCCCCGGTTGTGCTAGGATAAAACAGGATCATTCCAATCAAAGAGGGGCTTGTTTATGGAAAATCTTGTCTTCAGCATCAACGCCACCCTGCCGGTGTTCCTGGTCATGGCCATCGGGTGGGGGCTGCGCCGCCTGGGGTTTCTGCCCCCGGCCTTCTGTACCGCCGCCGACAAACTGGTGTTCAAGGTCACTCTGCCCGTCATGCTCCTCTGTGATATGGCTTCGGTGGACCTGGTCCATGACTTCGACGGCAAATATGTGGCCTTCTGCTTCGGGGTCACCATCCTGTCCATCCTGGTCATCTGGGCTCTGGCCCACCGCTTTCTGCGGGACAAATCCCTGGTAGGGGAGTTCGTCCAGGCCTGCTACCGCAGCAGCGCGGCCATCCTGGGGGTGGCCTTCATCCAGAACATCTACGGCAATGCCGGGTCCGCCCCGCTGATGATCCTGGGCAGTGTGCCCCTGTTCAACATCTTTGCGGTGACCATCCTCACGGTGGAAAATCCCACCCGCCAGGGGACCCTGCACCCGGGAGCGGTGCTCAAAGGGGTGGTGACCAACCCCATCCTCATCGGCATTGCGGCGGGGGCGGTGCTCAGTCTGCTTCCCTTTGAGCTGCCCACCCTGGTCAGCAAGACCTTCGACAGCCTGGCCTCCCTCACCAGCCCCCTGGCCCTTTTGTCCATCGGCGCTTCCTTTGAGGGGGCCCGGGCGGTGCGCAAGATCGTGCCCACCCTCATTGCCTCGGTGTGCAAGGTGGGCATCCTGTGCGCCGTTTTCCTGCCGGTGGCGGTGCGCCTGGGCTTCCGGGACGAACAGCTCGTCGCCCTGCTCATCATGCTGGGCAGCCCGACTACTCCCACCAGCTACATCATGGCCAAAAACATGGGCCACGAAGGGGTGCTCAGCGCCAGCGTCACGGTGGTCACCACCCTGCTGTCCGCCCTGACCCTCACCCTCTGGATCTTTTTGCTGCGCAGCGGCGGATATATTGCCTGACCCTTTTATACAGAACAAAGAAAAAGCCGCCCCGGCCGGGGCGGCTTTTTTGTGTACAAAGGTTACCGTTCGTCCAGGGTGACGTACTCCTGGGCATGGCCCACATACTTGTAGGCGGGGCGGATGATGCGGTTGGCAAACTCCACTTCCTCCACCCGGTGGGCACACCAGCCCGGCACACGGGCAATGGCGAAGAGGGGGGTGAACAGGTCGTTGCTGATGCCCAGCATCCGGTAAATCAGCCCGCTGAACAGGTCCACGTTGGCGCACACCCGCTTGCCGCCGGGGTGCTCCTCCGCAAAAATTTCGGGGGCCAGCCGCTCGATGCTGCACAGCATCTCGTATTCGTCAAAGCCCTTGGCGTAGGCCAGGCGGCGGGCGTGGGTCTTGAGGATCTGGGCGCGGGGATCGCTGAGGGTATACACCGCGTGGCCCATGCCGTAGATCAGGCCGCTGCCGTCCCCGGCTTCTTTGCGCATGATCTTGCGCAGGAATTCCCGCACTTCGCCGTCGTCCTGGGGATTGGCCACATTTTCCAGAATGTAGTCCAGCTGCTGCATGACCTTCAGGTTGGCACCGCCGTGCTTGGGGCCCTTCAGGGCGCCGATGGCCGCCGAGATGGCCGCGTAGGTGTCGGTGCCGGAGCTGGACAGCACGCGGCAGGTGAAGGTGGAACAGTTGCCGCCGCCGTGGTCGGCGTGGACCAGCAGGCACAGGTCCAGCAGGCGGGCTTCCTCGTGGGTGAACTTCTGGTCTGCCCGGTAGGTGGACAGGATGTGTTCCGCCGTGCTCTGGCCCGGGGTGGGCAGGTGGAAATACATGCTGCTGCGGTCATACACCCGGCGCTTGATCTGATAGGCGTTGACCATCATGGTGGGCATCTCGGCAATCAGGTTGATGCTCTGGCGCAGGATGTTGGGCAAAGAGGTGTCCTCGGCGTGTTCGTCGTAGCTGTACATGGCCAGCACGCTGCGGGCAATCTTGTTCATGATGTTGGGGGAGGGGGAGTTGAGGATCATGTCGTCCGCAAAGCCCCGGGGCAGTTCCCGGTGGGTCTCCAGCAGCTTGCGGAACCGGGCAAACTGCTCGGGGGTGGGCAGACTGCCGAAGAGCAGCAGCCACACCGCTTCCTCAAACATGAAGCGGTCGTGGGCGTCGGCTTCGGCCACCAGGGTGTCGATGTCGATGCCGCGGTAGATCAGCCGCCCGGGAATGGGCTTGACCGTGCCGTCGGGCTGCTTGTCGTAGCCAACGACGTTGGACACGTTGGTGATGCCGGCCAGAACGCCGGTGCCGTCCGGGTTGCGCAATCCGCGCTTGACGCCAAGGCGGTCCGCCTCGCGGGGGTCAAGGTGGGCGTTGTGGGCCAGATATTCGCCGCACAACAGCTGGATGTCCTCCGGCTCCAGGGCCGGTACGTCGGGATAGTACATCGTCTCACGCCTCCTCTATGCGGGCATGCACGGGGCATGCCGGGTGGAGCGCTTTACCTCTCAAAAGCGCCGATAAATATAATTTTATAGGATAACCGGCCTGCCGTCAAGTGGTTTTCTTAAATTAAGAAATCGAACGCCGAAAGCAGACTTTATTTTATTAAGTTGACATCCCGCTTTAGCCGGCCAAACATTAAAAAGATTCGTTGACAAGGGCCGGCAAAATGGGTATACTCAAAGAACAGGCTTATAAAATAAATGACCCTGCGGCGCCATTTGCCGCCGGTTCCCACCTGAAAATACACAAAACTGCGGCCCCGGCGCCCCCTCGCGCCCCGCCGCGGAACTATGAAACGGAGGTACGCATGAAACTGCATCAGAACGGCGTGTATCTGGTCAACGGCAAACTGACCGATACCGCTCCCGCCGGCATCACCAAGGAGAAGGCCGCCGAAGGCACCATCGCCTACGGCATCCTGAAAGCCCACAACACCGCGCCGGACATGAATGACCTGCGCCTGAAGTTCGACTCCATGACCAGCCACGACATCACCTATGTGGGCATCATCCAGACGGCCCGGGCTTCCGGCATGGAAAAGTTCCCCCTGCCCTATGTGCTGACCAACTGCCACAACAGCCTGTGCGCCGTGGGCGGCACCATCAATGAGGACGACCACCAGTTCGCCCTGTCCGCCGCCCACAAGTACGGCGGCATCTATGTGCCCCCCTGCATGGCGGTCATCCACAGCTATAACCGGGAGATGATGGCCGGCTGCGGCAAGATGATCCTGGGTTCCGACTCCCACACCCGCTACGGCGCCCTGGGCACCATGGCGGTGGGCGAAGGCGGCGGCGAGCTGGCCAAGCAGCTGGTGGGCCGCACCTATGATATGGCCCGCCCCGGCGTGGTGGCCGTCTACCTCACCGGCAAGCTGAACCCCGGCGTGGGCCCCCACGACGTGGCCCTGGCCCTGGTGGGCGCCACCTATGCCAACGGCTATGTGAAGAACAAGGTCATGGAATTCGTGGGCCCCGGCGTGGCGACCTTGTCCGCCGACTGCCGCAACGCCATCGACTGCATGACCACCGAGACCACCTGCTGGTCCAGCATCTGGCAGACCGACTCGGTCACCGAGGAGTACCTGGCCATCCGGGGCCGTGCCGACGATTACCGCCAGCTGTCCCCGGCGGATGTGGCCTACTACGACGGCTGCATCGAGCTGGACCTGTCCACCATCGAGTGCATGATCGCCCTGCCCATGCATCCCAGCTACGCCTATCCCATCCGCGCCCTGAAGGAGGACCCCTACACCATCCTCAAGGAGGCCGAGGACCGGGCCAACGAGCAGCTGTCCGGCAAGGTCCATATGGACCTGGTGGGCAAGATCGGCAAGGACGGCCAGATCCATGTGGACCAGGGCATCGTGGCGGGCTGCAGCGGCGGCACCTACGAGAGCCTGTGCGCCGTGGCCGACATCCTGCGTGGCAAGAGCTGCGGCAACGGTCAGTTCAAGTTCAGCGCCTACCCGGACAGCATGCCCACCTACCTGGAGCTGGTCAAGAACGGCGCCGTGGCCGACATCGTCTCGGCGGGCGGCATCTTCCGGGAAAGCTTCTGCGGCCCCTGCTTCGGCGCCGGCGACACCCCTGCCAACGGGGAGTTCTCCATCCGCCACACCACCCGCAACTTCCCCAACCGGGAAGGCTCCAAGCCCGGCGAAGGCCAGATCTCCGGGGTGGCCCTCATGGATGCCCGCAGCATTGCGGCCACCGCTGCCGCCGGCGGCGTGCTGACCGCCGCCAGTGAGGTGGTCCACGACGACTTCGTGGCCCCGCCTTATCACTTCGACAAGGGCGTGTACGACAAGCGGGTGTACAACGGCTGGAACCATGCCGAGCCGGACCACGAGCTGCGCTTTGGCCCCAACATCAAGGACTGGCCGGAACAGCCTGCCCTGTCCGACGACCTGCTGCTGCGCATCGTCAGCCACATCACCGACCCGGTCACCACTACCGATGAGCTGATTCCCTCCGGCGAGACTTCCTCCTTCCGCTCCAACCCCCTGCGCCTGGCAGAGTTCACCCTTTCCCGCAAGGACCCGGCCTATGTGGGCCGCGCCAAGGCGGTGAAGGCGGACGACGACGCCCGCCGCGCCGGCAACCTGCCCGCGGAAGTGGCCGCCGTGTACGACGCCCTCAAGGCTGCCGGCTGCACGGTGGATGCGGCCAACACCAACATCGGTTCCGCCATCTTTGCCAACAAGCCCGGCGACGGCTCCGCCCGGGAGCAGGCCGCCAGCTGCCAGCGTGTGCTGGGCGGCGCGGCCAACTTCGCCCTGGAGTACGCCACCAAGCGGTACCGCTCCAACTGCATCAACTGGGGCATGCTGCCCTTCCTGACCACCGACCCGGACGCCCTGCCCCTGGACGGCTACGTCTTCCTGCCCGGTGTGCGGGCAGCCCTGCTGAATAAGGACGACGCCATCTCCGGCTACGCGGTGCTGCCTTCCGGTGAAGTCAAGGCCATCACTCTGCGCCTGGGCGCCCTCACCGACGCCGAGCGCCAGATCCTGGCCGACGGCTGCCTCATCAACTACTACAAGCACAACTGATTTCCCATACAGCAAGGCCCCGGCGCACCGCGCCGGGGCCTTTTGTCATGTCTGTACAGTTACCGGGCGGAAAAGGCCCACAGGTTGCGGATCTGGGGTTCCAGCTCGGCGTAAGTCCAAAGCCGGTCACTGTTCTGGGGGCTGTTGGGGTCGTTGACCCGGATGCCGCCCTCCTCCATCCCGGCCAGCAGAATGAAATGCCCGGTGGTGGTAAAGTCCCCCGGCCGCACGCTGCAGATCACCGGACGCCCGTTTTCCAGGGTTTCGGTAACGGAACTTTCGCTCAGGGGCAGCTCCTCGCTCACCAGGCCCCAGACTTCGCAGCCGGTGCCCATCAGTGCCCAGCTGGTCACCCCGTCCACCCAGTATCCGTCCCGCTGGGCCCGGGCGGCCACGGCGGCGGGGGTGATGGTATCGTCCCCGGTCAGCCCGGCGGCAGCCATGGACAGGCAGGTGGGGCCGCAGCCGGTCACGGCCAGCAGGTCGTCCCCGTACCGGGTGTAGCCCCAGCGGGCGTCCCACTGGAGCAGCAGGGGAAAGGTCCCCGCCTCCACCGTTCCGACGCTGTCGGCGGGGGCGTCGTCCTTGTGTTCGGGGTAGCCTTCCACAAAGGCAAGGGCGTCCGGGTGGCGCTCCAGCAGGTCCTGCAGGCTCTGGGGCCAGGTGCCGCCGGTGTCGGCCAGAATGGCCTGCCGCCGGGTCTCCTCATCCCCGGCCGGGGTGGCGGCGGGAGCAAGGGAGCTTTCCGCAACTTTCGGGGCAGCGGTGGAGGAGGGGCCCCGCCCGGGCAGCTTTACCAGCCATACCGTGCCCAGGATGGCCAGCAGACAACAGAACAGAACCCGCCGCGCCCTTCGCCGCTGTGCCCGCAGACGGGCGGCCCGGCGGCGGGCATATGGCAGGGAAGACTTGCGGATCATGGCAGGAAACCTCCCGGAACAGAATCGGCGGCCGACTGCCGCCGTGTCTCCAATATATCACCCTTTGCCGGGCCGGATATGCCGGGCGCCTGCCCGAACTGTGGGGACTTCCTTGCACAATTCTTGTGATTTTCTGTCGGCAGGTGTCAAAACCGCACAAAAAGGCGCATCTGTCCCAAAAACGGGCAGATGCGCCAAAAATATGGAAAATGATTCGTCTATGTAACCGGATGCCTCAGTCCTCCAGCCACCTGCGCAAAGCGGGCAGGGAGGCCAGGGCGTCGGTGCGGCCCAGCTCATACTGGGCGTTGATGCGGTCCATGTCCCGTTCCATCCGTCCCACTTTCAGGGCTTTGCTGGGCCGGATGAGGAAGGCGTCGCCGGTCTTGGCGGCCTGTTCCACCTCGCATACCTGGGCGTTGTACACCCGGGCACGGTCGGCCATGGCCTGCACAAAGCGGGGATAGCGATGGTACATGACCCGGAAGGGCAGCATGTTGGCGGGCTGTTTCAAATACCCGGCGGGCTGGGTCAGCACCACCAGGCGGCGCTGACAGCCCAGTTCCCCGGCGGCCCGGTAGGGGATGCTGTCGGCCACGCCCCCGTCCAGATACAGCTGGCCGTGATACGCCACCGGGTGGGAGCACAGGGGCATGGAAGCCCCGCCCCGCAGCAGGTTCATCTTGTCGTCCAGGCGCAGGTTGTCGCACAGGATGTGCTCCGCCTTGCCGGTGTTCAGGTTGGTCACGGTGGTGTAGAAGTCCACGGGGGAGGCCTCAAAGGCTTCCTCATCAAAGGGGTCCAGCCACGAAGGGATGTCCTCATAGCAGAACTTGCGGCCCACCACCTCCCCGGTGGTCAACAGGGAATAGAATCCCATAAAATGCCGGTCGTTGCGGTATTTGCGGTAATAGCGGATGCTGCGCCCCGCCTGGCCGGACACATAGTTGCAGCCGTGGATGCACCCGGCGGAGGTGCCGATGACCATATCGGCCTTGAGGCCGTTTTCCATCAGCACGTCCAGCACACCGGCGGTGTAGATGCCCCGCACAGCACCCCCTTCCAGCACAAGACCGAGTTCGTATTTGACTTCCTTCATTGTTGCTGCGCCTCCCCGGGCAAAAGCTCTGTAAAATTGTTTTCGGTGTACACGGTGATTCCCGCGGCCTTCAGCACCTGGGCGGCCACCCCGTCCCCGGGCACTTTCCGGTGGGAAAAACTGCCGTCGTAGATGGTACCGCAGCCGCAGCTGGGACTGTTGGCCTTGAGGATGGCCGCCTTGCAGCCGTTCAGTTGGGCCATGGCCAGGGCTTCTTCGGCTCCCTTGCGGTACTGGGCGGTCACGTCGGCGCCCGCTTCGGTCACCACCCGGTCTCCCCGGCGCTCAGCCGGGGGACGGGGCGTGGGCAGGCCGCCGTAAATTTCCGGGCAGATGGGTACAGCGGTGTGCCCGCCGGCGCGCAGGGCGTCCAGCAGGGCGGGACAGCGGTTGCTTCCGCCGGAATACTTGCAGTATGCGCCCAAAAGACAGGCGCTGACCAGAATGTTCATAAAATCTCTCTTTCTGTACAGGCCGTGCTGTGGTATGATAAACACGTACGGTATTATAGCATAAAATGGATGGAATAATCAAAGAGTACAGCGCATAACAAGGCGCTTTCCTAAGGAGGAACCGATGAAAAACTGGCTCGACCGAGTCCCGACCACCACCCGGGACTGGCTGCATCTGATTACCGCCGCCGCCCTGATCTGGCTGGTGGTGAACGCCCTGCCCAACGCGGCGGGGGGCGTACTGGCTTTTGTGGGAGCACTGTCTCCCTTTGCGGGGGGCATCATGCTGGCCTATGTGCTGGATATCCCCACCCGATTTTATGCCGAAAAACTCTGCCGCGGCAAGCGCGGCCCGGCCATTGTGCTGGCCTACCTGTCCTTCCTGGCAGTGGTGGCGGCGCTGGTTGGGCTGGTAGTGCCCCAGCTGTTCCAGAGCATTGCCACCTTTGCCAACGCTCTGCCCGGCTATCTGGAAAACGCCACCGTGACCCTGGAAGGCCTGATGGCGGACGTGAATGTGGACGCCTCCATCACCCAGAAACTCACCGAATTTGTGGAAAACTCCGGCGACACCATCCAGGAGTTCATCAAGAACAGCATGCCCGCGGTGGCCGGTGCTGCCGGACAGGCGGCCGGTCAGGTGCTGAACTTTGTGGTGGCCCTGGCGGCCAGCATCTATCTGCTGGCGGAAAAAGAGCCTCTGCTCCGGGCCTGCCGGGCGCTGCTGCGGGCACTGTTCCCGCCCCGGGCGGCGGCCAATGTGCTGTCGGTGTTCCAGCTGGCCAACCGCACCTTCAGCAGCTACATCGGCGGCCAGCTGCTGGACGCCCTGCTGGTGGGGTGCGAGACCTTTGTGGCCATGCTCATCCTGCGTCTGAACTACGCGCCCATGATCGCGGTGCTGGTGGCGGTGACCAACATCATCCCCATTGCCGGTCCGTACATCGGCGCGGTGCCCAGTGCCTTGCTGCTGCTGCTCAGCGGTGAGCCGCTGCAGGCGGTCATCTTCTGCATCCTGATCCTGGTGATCCAGCAGATCGACGGCAACTTCATCGCGCCCCGCATCCTGGGCGGCGCCACCGGCATTTCCGGCTTGTGGGTGCTGGTCGCCATCATTGTGGGCGGCGGGATGTTCGGTATTGCGGGCATGGTCATCGGCGTGCCGGTCATGGCTGTGTTCGCCGCCCTGCTCAAGCAGGCGGTGGGGGCGGGCCTGACCGCCCGGGGCCTGGACCCCGAGACCGGCGGCGAGACCCCGCTGCCGGGCCATGACCAGGACTGAGTTCTTCTTCGCGATTTTCCCCTACGGCGGGAGGGTTCCCGCCGCCTGACTGGTACAGACAGGAGCGCACCCCATGAATACAAAACATTGGCTGGATCAGAAACCGCAGACCATCCGGGACTGGCTGGGAATGGCTCTGCTATGCGGCGTCTTTTACGCCGTGATCCTCCATCTGCAGCCGCTGCTGGATGGGCTGGGGGCAGCCTTCCACCTGCTTTCTCCCTTTGCGGGGGCCATTGTGCTGGCCTATGTACTGGACACCCTGGTCCGGCCCATTCACAGCATCTTGCTGGGCGGGCGGCCCAAACTGCGCTGGGTGGCCATTCTGGCGTCCTATGTGCTGGCGGCACTGGCTGTCATGCTGCTGGCATGGCAGGTGCTGCCCAAGGTGGGCGCCAGCATCACCACCCTGTTCAAGAATTTCCCCGGGTATGTGGAAAATACCCAGAAAGCCCTGCTCCTGATCCAGCAGCGCTACCCGGTGGACCTCAAACCGGTCGTAGACCTGCTGGATGATTATGAGCGCCTGGTGGCCAATGCCTATGACCTGCTCAAGGAGATGACCCCTCAGCTGGCCGGATATCTGGGCAATGTGGCCACCTATGCCATGCATTTTGTCATTGTGGTGGCGGGCAGCGTGTATATGCTGGCCGACAAGGCCCATCTGCTGCGCCAACTGCGGATGATCGTGCGGGCGGTGCTGCCCAAAAAACAGGCGGAGAATCTGTTGTCCATCTGCAGCTACGCCAACCGCAATTTTTCGGAGTTTTTCTTCGGCAAGATCTTCGACGCAGTCATCATCGGGGTGCTGCTCTTTGTAGCCATGAGCCTGCTGGGGCTGAGTTTTGCACCCCTCATCAGCGTGCTGGTGGGATTCTGTGCCCTGATCCCCATGTTCGGCGCCTATATCGGCGCCATTCCGGGATTGCTGATCCTGCTTTTCGTGGACCCCTGGCAGGCGCTGGTCCTGCTGGTGCTGCTCATCATCCTGCAGCAGCTGGACAGCCGTGTCATTGCGCCCCGGGTGCTGGGGCGCTCGATGGGGGTGTCGGCCTTCTGGGTGCTGTTCGCGGTGGTCGTGGGCGGCTCTCTGCTGGGGCCTGTGGGCATGGTACTGGGGGTACCGGCGTTCGTCACCCTGTACGGTCTGCTGCGCGGGCTGATCTACTGGGTGCTGGACCGCCGGGGCGTGACCGCCCGGGACCTGGACGGAACACCGCCGGAGGAAACGGCGGAAGAGGACCAGGAAACCGCCACCGTATAACAAAATCAAAGCGGCCGTTCCCCTGTTGCCGGGAACGGCCGCTTTCTTTTGAACAAAAATCCCCGCTTTTGTGGAAAAGCGGGGAAGAGAGATCTTATTTCAGGAACCCGTTGACGATCTGTTCCTCGGCCTCCTGCTCGGTCAGACCCAGGGTCATCAGCTTGGTCAGCTGTTCGCCCGCGATCTTGCCGATGGCAGCCTCATGAATCAGGCTGGCGTCGATGTTGTTGGCGATCAGGCCCGGGGTGGCAATGACCTGGGCGTGGTCCATGATGATGGCGTCACATTCGCTGTGACCGGCGCAGGCGGCGTTGCCGTTGATGTAGCTCTTGAACTCCTGCACGCTGTGATCCTTGGCCACGCTGCGGGAGATGACGTTGGCGGAGCAGCCTTCGCCGTTCAGGTCCACCACAAAGTCGGTGACGGCATGCTGGTCGCCCACCGTCATGATCTTCTCCCGGATGACCAGGGAAGCGCCCTCGGCCAGATCGCCGGAGGTCTTGCGGATGGTATCGTCAATGCCGGCGATCTGGGTGGTCTCCATCTCCATGGAAGCCCCTTCGGCCAGATGGACGATGGTGGTGGGGTTCATGATCTGCTTGCCCCGGCCGTCGCCCTCGCCGTAATGCTTTTCCACATAGCGCAGCTTGGCATTCTTGTCCAGGAAGAAGGTGTGGATACCGTCGTGCTGGGCGTTGCCGCCGCCGCAGTTGTGGATGCCGCACCCGGCCACGATGGTCACGTCGGCGCCTTCGCCGATGTGGACGTCGTTGTACACCAGGTCGGTCAGGCCGGTCTGGCTGATGATGACCGGAATGTGCACGCTCTCGTTCTTGGTGCCCGGCTTGATGAAGATGTCGATGCCCGGCTTGTCGGTCTTGGTGACAATATCAATGTTGGCGGTGGTGTTCCGGCTTTCCAGCTTGCCGTTGGCGCGGATGTTGTAGGCGCCCACCGGCAGGGCATCCAGCTCTGCAATTTCATGCAGCAGGTTCTTTTCAATGGCATCGATCATGGTTTACACCCCCTCGATCTTGCTGGTCAGGACATCGCAGCCCGGGTTGGCGGCGTCGGCGCTGCCCAGCAGGGCGGGCAGCAGCTCGGCGCGGGAACCGGTGCGGGCCACCTGGCCGTCCTTGATGACCACAATGGTATCGGCAATGTTCAGAATACGCTCCTGGTGGCTGATGATCAGGATGTTGCCCTTGGTCTGCTCGTACATCTTCTCGAATACCCGGATCAGGTTCTGGAAGCTCCACAGGTCGATGCCCGCTTCCGGTTCGTCAAAGATGGACAGCTTGGTGCCCCGGGCCAGCACCATGGCGATCTCAATGCGCTTGAGCTCGCCGCCGGACAGGCTGGCGTTGACCTCGCGGTCGATGTAATCCCGGGCGCACAGGCCCACCTCGCTCAGGTAGGAGCAGGCCTCGTTCACGCTGGTGTCCTTGCCGGCGGCCAGGCTCAGCAGGTCCTTGACCCGCAGGCCCTTGAACCGCACCGGCTGCTGGAAGGCGTAGCTCACGCCCAGGTTGGCGCGCTCGGTGATGCTCATGTGGGTGATATCCACCCCGTCCAGCAGGATCTGGCCGGAGGTGGGCTGATAAATACCGGCAATGATCTTGGCCAGGGTGGACTTGCCGCCGCCGTTGGGGCCGGTGATGGCCACAAAGCGGTCCTTCACCGTCAGGCTCACATCATGCAGGATCTCCTTGTTATCGTCGGTCTCGTAGCCGACGTGTTTCAGTTCAAGCATGGGTCTCCTCCGAATCAAAATGGGTTTTGTACCCAGTGTTGGTAAGTTTTGTTACGGCTAATACTATACCATGCCGGCGGGGAAAGTACAAGCCATTTCCTTGCAAAATACTAGGAATTAAATAAGGGGCTTTTTTGTGCAACTCCACAAAAGGGTGCGGGATTTGTTCTTGACACGGGCGGATTCCGGTGCTACCATAACAGTGAGAAAAGCGTTGAACGGGAAAAGTACCGCCCAACACGCACCGCACAGAGAGCCCGGCAGATGCTGCGAGCCGGGACGATGCCGGGGCAGGGAAGAACACCCGCGAGCTGCAAACGGAACCCCCGTCACGGGGCAGTATGGGCGCCGCAGGCCGCGCGTTACAGCGGCAGCGTTTCAAAGGTGAACGTATACGGAAAGGGACCGTATGCTTTGGTCGGCATGCGGTAATTTAGGTGGCACCGCGGATCAAGACAGCGATTCGTCCTAAAGAAGTCGGGACGAATGGGCTGTCAATTTTTTTGCCATTTGTTCAAAGAAACGGCAAAAAGGAGTGCTGCCAAATGTGTTGTGTCATGGGCTATGCGGGGCATGATCTGACCCGCGAACAGTTTACCGCGTATCTGCTGCGTACCGCTTCCCGCGGACCGGACGACCACCGGGTGCTGGAAACCGAATTCGGGTTCCTGGGCTTCGGGCGTCTGGCCATTATGGGCGTCACCCCCGAGGGCATGCAGCCCTTTGAGCGGGACGGCAGTCTGGTGGTGTGCAACGGCGAGCTGTACGGCTTCCGCCCGGTGCGGGCCCGGCTGGAAGCCGAAGGCTATACCTTCCAGTCGGATTCCGACTGCGAGATCATCCTGCCCCTGTATGAAAAATACGGCCTGGACATGTTCCGCCATCTGGACGCGGAGTTTGCCATGGTGCTGTACGATGCCCGCAAAAAGTGGATCATCGCGGCCCGGGACCCCATCGGCATCCGGCCTTTGTTCTACGGCTACAGCGACAGCGGCGCCATCGCCTTTGCCTCCGAGGCCAAGAACCTGGTGGGCCTGTGCAAGAAGATCTACCCCTTCCCCATCGGCAGCTACTACTGCAACGGCCGGTTCGTGCGGTACTGCGATATCGCCGATACCCCCGCCTATAACCGGGACGATATGCCCACCATCCTGCAGAACATCCGGGAAAAGCTCATTGCCGGTGTGGAAAAGCGGCTGGACGCCGACACCCCCGTGGGCTTCCTGCTGTCCGGCGGCCTGGATTCCAGCCTGGTCTGCGCCATTGCGGCCAAAAAGCTGCGCAAGCCCATCCGCACCTTTGCCATCGGCATGAGCGGCGACGCCATCGACCTGAAGTATGCCCGCCAGACCGCTGAGTACCTGGGCGCCGACCACACCGACGTCATCATCGACAAGGATACTGTCCTCAACTCCCTGGAGGAAGTGGTGGCCATGCTGGGCACCTGGGATATCACCACCATCCGGGCTTCGGTGGGCATGTACCTGGTCTGCAAGTATATCCACCAGCACACCGATATCCGGGTGCTGCTCACCGGCGAGATCAGCGATGAACTCTTCGGCTACAAGTATACCGATTTCGCCCCCAGCGCCGCCGCCTTCCAGGCTGAAAGCCAGAAGCGGGTGCGGGAGCTGTATATGTACGACGTCCTCCGGGCGGACCGCTCCATCAGCGTCAACAGCCTGGAAGCCCGGGTGCCCTTCGGCGACCTGGATTTCGTCAAGTACGTCATGTCCATCGACCCCGCCCGCAAGCTGAACACCTACGGCAAGGGCAAGTACCTGCTGCGCAAGGC
>CAUEKL010000032.1 GCA_959018215.1 uncultured Gemmiger sp. | reverse complement strand
CCTGCTGCTTCCCGTGCTGGGGGCTGCGGTGCAGTGGCTTGCCCCCCGGCGGGCGCGCTGGCTGCCGGGGCTGGTCTGGGGGCTGATCACGGCTGTGACTCTGTGCCCCAATGCCCACTATCTGTTGGGCTGCCTTGCAGAGGGCGATTGGTACAACTTTTTTGCCATCCTGGGCCTGAGCATTCTGTACGGCCTGTTGTTTGGCGCCCTGTGTGCCCTGGGCACCTTGGCCGCCGCCCTGTTCCGCTATGCACTGAGAAAGGAGGAACCCCGTGATGCATTGGAAGAAGACATCCGTCAGGACCCCTGAACGGTCCCGCACCAAAGGCCGCCGTGCCGCGGCCCTGGCATGCGGTATCCTGATTGTGCTGCTGATTCTGTTTGCGGCTGGTTATGTGCTGGGGGACCCCGTCAGCCTGGCCTGGGCCCGGCACCACGCCATGGACTACGCCGACGAACAGTGGCCCGGCAACAACTTTACCGCCGTTTATGCCTATAACCAGATGGGGTACTGCTACCGGGTGCGGGTACAGTCCATGACCAGTCAGGACACCAGCTTCGACGTGTACCTTTCCTGGGGTGCGGTGCGCAGCACTACCTATGAGGAGGATGTGACGAGCCTGAACAACACCCGGGTGCGCATCATCGCAGCCGCCCAGCAGGACATGACCACAGCGCTGAACAACGCAGGAATGAACCCGGACGGGCTGGATGTGCAGCCCGGCAAAAGCTGGGAGGGCACCCCGGAAGACTGGGGCCTTACGCTGGATATGCCCTACGATCCCAGCCAACTGCCGCCCCTCACCGCCGGTTTCTACCTGGTCTACACCGACCGCCTCCCCACCGAAGCCGATGCCAACGCCTTGCTCAAAAATGCCAAAGCTGCCTTTGAAGCTGCCGGCCTGGACATTGCCTACTATGAGGTGAATCTGGTATATTCCGGCGGAAAAAAATACGAACATGATATCAGCCTGGGCCCGCTGACCGCGGTGGAAGTGGACGCTCTGCCCTGACAAAACAAAAAGGCCCTCTGCCGTTGGCTGGCAGAGGGCCTTTTCCTTTGTATTACGCTTTTTCCTCTTCCGGGCGGCTGACCGGCACCCCACGGTGTTCCACCGGGGTGGAAAATACGATCTGGGTGCGGGTGCGTCCGTACTGCTGCAGCTGGTTGATGAAGGTATCCAGTTCCTGGGTGGTGGCAAACAGCACCTCAATGAGCATGCTGTAATCCCCGGTGACGCAGCAGCATTCCACCACCTGCGGGCAGGCTTGGATATAGGGATAAAATTCCGGCTTGCGCTGGGGGTCCATATCCAGGTTGATGAAGGCCTTGACCAGATATCCCATCTTCACCGCATCCACCTGGGCCTGGTATCCGGTCAAGCAGCCGTCCTTTTCCAGCCGGGCAATCCGGGCGGACACGGCCGGGGAGGACAAAAACACCTGGTCGGCGATCTGCTTCAGCGGTGCGCGGGCATCCTTTTGCAAAATATCAATGATCTTGCGGTCAATATGGTCCATTCCCAAATCCCTCCCGGCGCAGCTTAACTATGTTCGGTATTGTATCACAGTCTTGCCGAAAGGTAAAGCCCGGAGCCGAATATCATAAAGTTTCCGGGAAACCTCAGTGGGGTATGTAATTCATGGCGTTCACCCGGCTGCCGTTGATACGCAGTTCCAGATGCAGGTGATAGCCGCCGTTTTTGCCGCTGACATCCCCGGTGTTGCCCACATATCCAATGACCTGCCCTTTGGTCACCGTCTGGCCTTCGCTCACCGCAATGGAGGACATGTGGGCATACAGGGTGGCGTAGTTGTTGCCGTCATCGGCGGTGCCGTGGCTGATCTGTACACAGTTGCCGTAGCTGGACATAGCCCGGGCAGCGCTTACCACTCCATCCGCCACTGCATAGATGGGCGTACCCTTGGCGGCCGGGAAATCAGTGCCGCCGTGGGGAGAACCGTCAATGCCGTCCGGGTCCCCGTAGTTGCAGCTGATGCGCATGCCGGGGGACAGGGCACAGCCGAAATCCAGGCTGCAATAGAGGGTGGCGGTGATGTACTTGTTGTTCTGGCTCTTGGCGTAGGCGTCCAGCTCGGCGGTGGCCTTCTGGTAGGCTTTTTTGGCCTCCTCGGTGATCTGGGCCTGGGCTTCGGCCTGGGCCTGCAGTTCATCCAGGTCCGCGTTGGCGGCCATCAGGGCATCGGCCAGCTGATCGGCGGTATCCTGCAAAGCCTGTTCCTGGGACTGCAGTTCATCCCGGGCTGCCTGGGCCTTGTCGGCGGCGGCCTGGGCCTGGGCCCGGACCTCTTCCAATTCGGCAGCCTCGGTGTCCAGCTGGGTCAGTACCTCGGTGTTTTTGTCGCTGATGTCGGTCAGGGCCTGGGCAAAGTTCAGCAGCTGGAACAGGTCGGTGGCCTGACTGAGAATCGAAAGGCTGCCGCTGTAATGCAGCTTCTGCATAGCGGCCATCTGCTCCTTGGATTCCTCCCAGCGGGTGTCGTACTCGGCCTGCTTCTGCTCCAATGCTGCCTGGGCGGCTTCGGCTTCTCCCTGGGCGGCATCCAGCTGGGTCTGGGCCTCGGTCAAAGCCGCGTACACCGAACTCAGCTGAGCGGAAATCTCCTCCGAGCGGTTGTTCAGTTCCCCGATCTGATTCTGGGTCTGCTGGGCCTGGTTCTCCATCTCTTCCTGCTTCTTGGCGGCTTCATCGTAAGCGTCTTTGGCATCGTTCAACTGTTGCTGCAATTCTTCTTTGGTGGCAGCCAGAGGGGCAAAAAGCCCCCCGAACAGGGCAAAAAGGGTGCAAAAAACCAGCACCGCCGCCAGCCGGGCGGTGCCGTTGCGAAGATTCTGTTTCATAAGGTGCTTTCCTCAGTTCAGCCAGAGCTGCGGGTCCACGGACACCCCGCCCTGCATCACACTGATGTGCAGATGGGGCCCGGTGGAAAGGCCGGTGGTGCCGACCTGCCCGATGACCTGCCCGGCGTTGACCACCTGGCCTATCAGGACAGACGGTTCCTGCCGCATGTGGGCGTACATGGTCATCAGCGACTGGCCTTCGCTGTTATCGCCGTGACCGATGACCACCGTCCAGCCGTAAGTGTCGTCCCAGCCGGCATAAAGCACGATGCCGTCGCCCATGGCCAGTACGTCGGTGCCCTCCGGCTGCTTCAGATCCAGACCTTCATGCATGCCGGGATTGTAGGTACAGGTGATCTCGCCTTCTTCGGGCAGGGGATAGGAGAGTGTATCCGGTGCCTGGCTGCCGATGGCCCGCCGGGCAATGGCGTTGGCAATGGCGGGGTCTTCCATCATGGCGGGCAGCAGCAGGCCCTGTTCCGCCGCCTGGGCGGGAATGGTTTCGGTGTAGGGCAGATACAGGGAGGGCGCCAGCAGGGTGTCCTCGCAGCGTACTTCAAAGTGCAGGGCCATACCGGTGGCATTTCCGGTAGATCCCACCGTGCCGATCTGCTCGCCCTGCGCTACGGTCTGACTTTCCTGGACCAGGAGGTCACGCAGATGGGCATACAGGGTGTACCAGTGCCGTCCCTGCTCATCTGCTCCATGGTCAATGACAATGCAGTTTCCGTAGCTGTAGTGCCATTGGGCAACGGTCACGGTACCGCTTGCCGCCGCCAGCACCGGAGTACCCTCTTCGGCGGCGATGTCGTCGCCCTTGTGATAGAAACTCATCTGCCGGGAGTAATACCGGTATTCGGACAGGGGCAGGATGAACCCAGCGGCGGGGTCAAAGCTGCGGGAATTCACGGCACTGCCTGTTATGTCCATCTCTTCCGGAAGGAACGTTTCCTCCGCGGGGGATACCGTTTGCGCCGGAAGGGCTGTGTTCGGTGTGCTGACAGCGTCGGCGACCTGGGCGGTATCGGGTGTGTCTGTGGTCGTTGCTGCTTCCTGTGCCAGGGTGGGGCGGGCCAGCACACCGACAGCCGCCAGCCCGACCACCGCCATACAGAGCCCAAGTACCGCTTTGCCGGGCGACCGGTAGCGCAGGGCGTGCAGGATCCGCTGTCCCGCCTTGGGAGCACCGAAAGCCAGAGCGCCGCCCGGTACCCGCAGGGTGGCGTAATGCAAAAGGCTTTCACAGTACACACTGCGCTGGGCGGTGGTGCATCCGCGCACAGCGGCTTCGTCGCAGGCGGTCTCCATGGCATGCTCAAACTGGGCAAAGGCCAGCCAGGCCAGAGGGTTCCACCAGTGCAGGCAGACAACCAGATAATACAGGGGCTTGGTCAGGCAGTCGCCCCGGCGGATGTGGGTGCGCTCATGGAGCAATACGGCCCGGCGGGCTTCCCCCTGCAAGTCGGCGGGCAGATAGATGCGCGGGTGCAGCAGTCCCAGGGTAAAGGGGGCGGTCACCTCGGCGCAGGTGTAGCAGCCGTCTTCGGTCTTACAGGCCAGAGCCACCCGGCGGCGCAGCCGGACGGCGGAAATCCCGGCCCGCAGCAGGCAGAACGCCGCCCCGGCGGCCCAAAGGGTACCGACCAGCATCTCCCAGCGGAAGGCCCTCGTCTCCTCTTCAGGAAACGCCAGTTCCAACCCGGCGGCATCCAGGGCCTGCGCAGCCTGGACGGCTGCCTCGGCGGGGGTGGACTCCCGCACAGTCTCAGCCGCGGCGGCCAGATGCTGCAGCGGCTGGCTTTCCGGCTGAGGCAGAGGGATGGGAACCAATCCGCCCGGCACCGCAAAGCGCAGCCCTACAGCCAGCCAAAGCAGGCACAGCAGCCAGCCGGGCGCCCGGGCACGGCGCAGCAGGGCACAGATCCCCAGAACGGCTGGGACTGCCACGGCGCCGCAGATCCCCGCCATAAGCAGGGACCACAGAAAATCGCTCATTGTCCGTCCTCCTGTTCGGTGCGGGCTGCGTCCAGAATAGCCCGGATCTCGGCGGCTTCAGCTTCGGTGATGGGCTTTTCGTTCAGAAAAGCTGCCACAAACCGGGGCAGACTGCCTCCGAAAGTGCGGTCCACCACCGCAGTGCTCTCCTGCTGCTGTACGGCGCTCTGCTTGACCAGGGCGGTTACCACGCCGCCTTCGTTTTGCAGAATCTCCCGCTCGCACAATTTTTTCAGTACCGTGTAAGTGGTGCTCTTTTTCCAGCCAAGGGCATCGGCGGCCAGACGTACCAGCTGTCCGCTGGACAGGGGCTCGTTTTCCCAAACAAGGGTGGCAAACCGATATTCGCCTTCGGCCAGGCGCAGCATCTTTTCCATGAAGTTGACCTCGTTTCGTGATGGTGAACAGGTCCCGGCCCGTACTTTCCGGCGCAGGACGGTTTGTTTTGCTTGGTCTATCCGAATAGACTTCCGCTTGCTAACACTGTATCACGCTCTGCACGACCCTGTCAACCCCGCCAAAATGCCCTGAACAGAAAAAATCTGCTGTCTATTGCCATGCGGTTGTGCTATAATCGGACAAGAGTAACCAAAAGGAGACAAATTCATGAAACATATTCTGCTTCTTGCCACCGGTGGAACCATCGCCAGCCGGCCGACGGCGGCAGGCGGTCTTGCCCCCATGATCACCTCCGATGAATTGCTGGCCTGTGTACCGGAACTGGCGGGAGTCTGCCATATGGACGCGGTGCAGCTGTTCAATCTGGATTCTACCAGTGTGGGACCGGAACAGTGGGCGCAGATTGCCGCCGAAGTCCGCCGCCGCTACGATGACTATGACGGTTTTGTCATTACCCACGGCACCGACACCATGGCCTACACCGCGGCGGCTCTTTCCTACATGATTCAGCAGAGTCCCAAGCCGGTGGTGCTCACCGGCAGCCAGAAATCCATTTATAACCGGGACACCGATGCCCGCAACAATCTGTACCGGGCGGTGCTGTATGCCTGCCACGATACCGCCTGGGGCGTTCAGCTGGTCTTTGACGGCAAGGTGATCCTGGGGACCCGGGCCCGCAAGACCCGGACCAAAAGCTTCAATGCCTTTTCCAGCATTGACTATCCCAACACCGCCGAATTCCGGGACCTGCGCCTGATTCCGTTTTTGCCCCGGCCTGCCAATTTTGAACATGTCCGCTTTTATGAAAAGCTGGACCCGGCGGTATTTGTGCTGCGTCTGATCCCGGGCATGAAGGCGGATATCATCCCGCTGCTGGCCGGGCACTGCAAAGCCCTGATTCTGGAAAGCTTCGGTGTGGGCGGGCTTCCCGGCGGGGATGACGGGGAACTGTTTGCCGCCGTGCGGGACTGGTGCGCCGCCGGCCGTCTGGTGGTTTTCACCACGCAGGTTCCCCATGAAGGCAGCGACCTGGGGGTATATGAGGTGGGCCGGGCGGCCAAGGCTCTGCCCGGCGTGCTGGAAGCCCGGGACATGACCCCCGAAGCCGCGGCCGTCAAGCTGATGTGGGCACTGGGACAGGCGAAAGACAGGGAAGAAGCCTCCCGTCTGTTCCTGACCCCGGTTCAGTTCGACGTAGTGTAAAACAAAAGAACCCCCGCAGAGTCCGTGGAACCTCCACGATCTCTGCGGGGTATTTTGCTGTATGCATAGCAGTGTCCTATCTGGCGCGCAGTGCGCTTTTACGGTACCGCAAGGGGCTTTGCCCCACCATGGCTGTGAACCGGGTGGAAAAATTGCTCTCGTCCCCAAACCCTACCTGATGAGCTACGGCGCCCACCGGCAGGTCGGTCTGGGCAAGCAGTTCCTTTGCCTTGGTAATGCGATAACACAGCAAAAAGTTATAGGGCGTGGTGCCCATGTACTGGCGGAACAGCCGGAGAAAATAACTTTTGCTGATGTGGGCGCTGGCCAGCAGCTCATCCAGACAGAGAGCTTCGGCGTAATGGGTGCGGATGTGCACCACGGCATCGTCGATCATTCTGCGGTTTGCGGCGGCTGCATCGGCAGCCAGCTGGTGCTGCGCCATGGCAGCCAGCAGGCGATGCAGGACCAGCGCGGTGGTTACGGCACTCGCGGCGGTTTCCGTCTCGATGCTGTCCAACAACTCGTCGAACAGAGGCGGTGCCTCGGGCAGTTCCACCGTACACGGGTGCTTGTCCGGGCACAGGACCGAAGTCAGTGCCCGCACCCCCGTGCCCTCAATCAGGGCCCAGTAATGATGCCAGCAGCTTTGTCCCGGCGCGGTGCCGTAGTTCTGGGGGGACCGGCAGTCCAGAAGCAGCGCGCATCCCGGACCCAGCGTCACCTGTGTTTCGTTCTGCTCAATCAGGCCGGCGCCCTCCAGCGTGTACAGCAGCAGATACGATTCCTTGTCGGTGCGGGCGGTGGCAAACCGTTCCCGGCCGTGGAACAGGCCGGCTTCGGTGCAGAAATATGGCTGGGCAAGCGCCGCGGCACCGGGCGTGGTCCGAAGCCACCGGCTGCACGGTTCCACGTCCATGTTGAAGGTCAACATTTTCCCAATCACTTCCTTCCCGTGTGCGGGGCACGGATGCGCTGTTTCCGTGGACACCGCACAGCAGAATATTCACAAAAACAGAAAGATTCCCACAGGGAAAATCCTCTGGCTGTGCCGTTGTGCTGGCAAGGTGTAAGAAAATATTTTGCGAAAGGTCCGCAGCTTTTCCGGTGCAGGACGCTGCGGTTTTGCATGGATTGATCGTTTGTTTCCTATATTTTACCAAAAATGTACGAAATATGCAAACCCATATACATTTGATGCCGATATTTTTATTCATGTTTACCAATTGAGCCTTTCGTTTTTTGTAAGGCCCCCTTGTCATAACGGCAAAAGTACGGTATAATCGTAAGAAATAATTACCGTGCCGTTTTCTGCCCCTTTGGGATGGGCGGGCGCACTGCGAAACAGGAGCTAACACTATGAAAGGTATCGTCCTTGCCGGCGGCGCCGGTACACGTTTGTACCCTCTGACCATGGTCACTTCCAAGCAGCTGCTGCCTGTCTATGACAAGCCCATGATCTATTATCCGCTGTCGACCCTGATGCTGGCGGGAATTCAGGATATCCTGATCATCTCCACTCCCACGGACACGCCGCGTTTTGAGCAGCTGCTGGGGGACGGTTCCCAGTACGGCCTGCATCTGCAGTACAAGGTTCAGCCCTCTCCGGACGGCCTGGCCCAGGCATTCCTGCTGGGGGAAGAATTCATTGACGGCGAAGCCTGCGCCATGGTTCTGGGTGACAACATCTTCTACGGCGCCGGGTTCTCCAAACGGCTGAAAGCCGCGGCCGCCAATGCCGAAGCCGGCCGCGCCACCGTGTTCGGTTACTTTGTCAACGACCCTGAGCGTTTCGGCGTCGTTGCCTTTGATGAGGAAGGCCGCGCTACCTCCATTGAGGAAAAGCCTGCCGAACCCAAGAGCAACTATGCCGTTACCGGTCTGTATTTCTACAGCAAGGATGTGGTGGAGCGCGCCAAGAAGGTCAGACCCAGCGCCCGCGGGGAACTGGAGATCACCACCCTCAATGAGATGTATCTGCAGGACGGACAGCTGGATGTGCAGCTGTTGGGCCGCGGGTATGCCTGGCTGGATACCGGCACCATGGACAGCCTGGTGGAGGCCGCCGACTTTGTGCGGATGATTGAGCAGCGCCAGGGCATCAAGATCTCGGCACCGGAGGAAATTGCATACAAATATGGCTGGATCAGCCGCGCCAAGCTGCTGGAAAGCGCCGAACGTTACGGCAAGAGCCCGTACGGTGCCCACCTGCGCAATGTGGCCGACGACAAGCTCAAATACTAAGAGCAGGGGAGAATGCACTGGATGAAGATTCTGATCACCGGCTGCCGCGGGCAGCTTGGCACCGAACTGCAGCGGCAGCTCAGCGCCGAAGGTTGTGTTTTGGGGCCGCTGCCCGAACGTCTGCGCAAAGCTACGGTCATCCCTGTGGATATCGATGACCTGGACATTACCGACCGGGAGGCCACGGTGGCGTATATCCGCCGCCATCAGCCGGATACCGTCATCAACTGCGCGGCATTTACCAACGTCAACGGCTGCGAGACCAACCGGGATGCAGCGTTCAAGGTCAATGCGCTGGGTCCGCGGAACCTGGCCATTGCCTGCGACAAGATCAATGCCCGCCTGATTCACGTGTCCACCGACTATGTGTTCCCCGGTACCCCCAACGGACCGGATGGTCACACGCCGCTGGATGAGTGCTGTGTGCCCGCGCCGGTTTCGGCCTATGGCCAGACCAAGCTGCTGGGGGAACAGTATGTGCAGCGTTTCTGCCGCCGCCATTTCATTGTGCGCACTGCCTGGCTGTACGGGTATCACGGCAAGAACTTCGTCAAGACTATGGTCAACCTGGGCAAGACCCACAGCGAAGTCACGGTGGTCAACGACCAGCTGGGCAATCCTACCAATGCGGTGGACCTGGCTTACCATCTGCTGAAGCTGGCAGTCAGCCATGATTACGGCACCTATCACTGCACCTGCAACGGGGTTTGCAGCTGGTATGATTTCGCTTCCGAAATTATGCGCCTGGCGGGGCTGCCCTGCACCGTCAAGCCCTGCACCAGTGCCGAGTATGCGGCCGCCCATCCGGAAAGTGCCAACCGACCAGCCTGGAGCGCTCTGGAAAACCGTGCGCTGCGCTGCACCGTGGGTGACCAGATGCGTGACTGGAAAGATGCCATCAATGACTTTTTCAAAAACTGGGATGGAGAATAATTTATGAAGACTTACCTTGCCACCGGCTGTGCCGGCTTTATCGGTTCCAACTTTGTGCACTATATGCTGGAAAAGCATCAGGACATCCGCCTGGTCAATCTGGACAAGCTGACCTACGCAGGCAACCTGGAAAACCTCAAGGACATTGAGGGCGACCCCCGCCACATCTTTGTGCAGGGCGATATCTGTGACCGTGAACTGGTCACCCGCCTGATGGAGGAGTACGATCCGGATTACGTCATCAACTTCGCCGCCGAAAGCCATGTGGACCGCAGTATCAAGAACCCGGAGATCTTTGTGGAAAGCAACGTTCTGGGCACTGTGAACCTGCTGCAGTGCTGCAAGAATGCCTGGTATGACGCCGACGCCCGCACTTGGAAGGAAGGCAAGAAGTATCTGCAGGTGTCCACCGATGAGGTCTACGGTGCCCTTGGCCCCGAAGGCTATTTCACCGAGACCACTCCGCTGTGCCCTCACAGCCCCTACTCCAGCTCCAAGGCCAGCGCGGATATGTTCGTCATGGCTTTCCATGACACCTATGGCATGCCGGTGAATATCACCCGTTGCTCCAACAACTACGGCCCCTATCAGTTCCCGGAAAAGCTGATTCCGCTGCTGATCAACAACGCCAAGCACCACAAGACCCTGCCCGTTTACGGCGACGGCATGCAGGTGCGTGACTGGCTGTATGTCATGGACCATTGTAAGGCCATCGATATGGTGGCGTCCGACGGTAAGGTGGGCGAAGTGTATAACGTGGGCGGCCACAATGAACGTCCCAACATTTTCATCGTCAAGACCGTCATTGCCCAGCTGCATGACCGGCTGAAGGATGAGGGCATCAGCGAAGACCTGATTACCCATGTGGCCGACCGTCTGGGCCATGACCGCCGCTACGGCATTGACCCCACCAAGATCAAGAATGATCTGGGCTGGTATCCCGAGACGCCGTTCGAGAAGGGCATTGTGCTGACCATCGACTGGTATCTGGCCAACCCCGAGTGGATGGAACATGTGACCAGCGGGGATTATCAGAAATACTACGAGCAGATGTATAAAAACAAGTAAAATTTTCAAATGGGACAAAAACGCCGCCGCGGCTCTTTGCAAAGCGGCGGCGTTTGTGGTATACTGCATGGTATGACAATACAGCCGGCATTTTCGTCCGGCTTTCCCCTTTGTCTCATCAATCGATAAGGAGACCCTTTCATGGCAAATTCTCGTGAGGAACAACTGCGCAACAGCCGTCGCCTGGCCCGCCAGATTCTGGGCGCCGTGGCGCTGGCACTGGTTGTGATCGGTCTGTTCACCGTGCTCAACTGGTGCGTGGGCGCTCTGCGTGCCGCTCTGGATGATTCCGACCGCCGCGAACGCTTCGCAGACCGTGTATACGGCCTGGTCATGTTTGACGTACTGCCTTTTGATGACGTCTCCCAGGTGGATTCCACCGTGTTCCGCCAGGCAGCCATCTGGGGTACGGTTTACCAGGCACAGAAGGACGGCACTCTGGACGATTATGACCGCGACACCGAGACCGGTTCGCTGATCCTTCCGCAGCTGGAGATTGATACCTACCTGACCAACCTGCTGGGACCGGATTATCCTCTGGAGGAAGGCAGCTTCGAGACCGAGGAATTCATTTACAATTATGACGCCGACCGTCAGGGCTACCTGGTGCCCGTTACCGGCGCGGTAGGTCTGTATACGCCGGAAGTGGAAAAGATCTGGACCCAGTCCGGCAAGACCTACGTTACGGTGGGCTATATTCCCACCATCAGCAACAGCGCCAGCGGAGAACTGTCCCTGACCGCTCCCACCGAACCTACCAAATACATGGACTTCGTTTTCAGCCGGGGCGAGAACCGCCAGTGGTATCTCACCGCCCTGCAGGAGAGCGAGATGCAGGTGACGACCCAGGCTTCGGCCACACCGGCGCCCACCGCTTCTGTGGATGATCCCCAGGCGCTGGTGCAGGATAATCTGGACTCCACCATGACCGATGCCGCCGGTTCCGGGGATGATGCCTCCACTGAGCTGTCACCGGAAGAGCAAGACAACGAAGGGGATACCTCCGCCGGAGACACCGCCAATGAAGAGACCACCTCCTCTGAGGAGGAAACGGGAGAAGAAAACACGGAGCCCGGTGATACCGGAGACGAGGGAAATACCGGAGATTCCTCCGATGGGTCCAACGACGAACCGGCCACTTCCACGGCCACTTCCGACTGATCGGACAATCTGAAACAAACAGCCCCGTATGGATTCGAAATCCATGCGGGGCTGCTTTTTTGTTCGTATCTCTCTGTCCTTAAATAATAGGAAACCTGCAACCAATCAAACTTCATCGGTTCAGTGCATGCCCGTTCAGACAGGCGTGCACCAGTACATCCCGGTCATAATGCAGCTCCAGATGAAAGAAGGGCTCGTTTTTGGCCAGCAATTCAAAAAAGATTTTGTCCCCCTCCCAGATGGGCAGGGAAGAGACCTTTTCCGTTGCCACCCATTCCAGGTCCCCCTCGTCGCAGACTCGCATCTCGCCGGAAAAATCGGTGCAGGTAAACAGATGCATCCGCTCCGCAGGCCAGGGCGGACAGAAAAAGTCCACAATGCCCCGGTACAGGGGGACGTTCATGACCAGGCCGGTTTCTTCCTGCACTTCCCGCAGGGCGCAGGCCAGGGCGTCCTCTCCGGGCTCAAACTTGCCGCCCACCCCGATCCATTTGTCCTTGTTCACATCCTGCTTTTTCTTCACACGGTGCAGCATCAGATACTGTCCGTTTTGTTCCAGATAACACAGGGTCGTCTGCAGCAATTCCATCCTGGGCCTCCTGCTTTTTGTTTTCTTCATCTTACCACGCCCCCTGCCTGCGGGTCAAATACCCGCTCTTGCATAATTTGGATGCAGATGCAGACACTACCAACAGCCAAGGAAGCAAATACCAAAAGCAGACGTTCAAGGAGATTTGTGTATGAAAGCAACAGGGATTGTGCGCCGCATTGACGAGCTGGGCCGGGTGGTCATCCCCAAGGAGATCCGCCGCACCCAGCGCATCCGCCAGGGCGACGCACTGGAAATTTTCACCGATGCCGGCGGGGAAGTGGTCTTCAAAAAATATTCCCCTCTGGTGGAGCTGGGGCAGCTTTCGGGCATTTATGCCGAGGTGCTGGCCAAAAACCTGCACAGCCCGGTGCTGGTATGTGACCGGGACACCATTGTGGCAGCCACCGGCCCCAACAAAACGGACCTGAAAGGCCGCCCGGTGTCCGACGCCATGCAGAAGCTGCTGGCCATGCGCAGCACCTACACCGCCCCCGCCGATCCGGAGCGCCGTCTGCGCGCACTGGAACGCAGCGACCGCCAGATTCTGTGTGCCGCGCCCATTGTGGCCCACGGGGATGTGGAGGGCGGTGTGCTGATGCTGGGCACCGCCAAGGACCCGCCGCCGGATGAGCACACCGTGGCATCCCTTGCTATTGCGGCGGCCTTCCTGGCAAAATGGATGGAAGAATGACCCAACGGCCCGCGAACCGTCTGCCCCTGCCTGGGCGGGCGGTCCGCGGGCTTCTTTGTGTCAAAACTGTTAAACTTTCAAACTTTTCTGCAAAAACTCTTGACAGCCGGGGAAGGAGGGATATAATAGACTTAGCACTCGGGAACAGAGAGTGCTAAACAACAAACGAAAGGAAGTGGGCGGCATGGCAATGGACCGGCGCAAGCAGCGCATCCTGGAAGCCGTCGTCGCCCTGTACGGGGCCGACGGGGAACCGGTCGGTTCCGGCCTGCTGGCCAATTATTTCGACATGGCCCTCTCCAGCGCCACCTTGCGCAACGAGATGGCTGCCCTGACCAAGCTGGGGCTGCTGGAACAGCCCCACACCAGTGCGGGCCGGGTGCCCAGCGCACAGGGTTACCGCTATTATCTGGATCATCTGTTGGGAGCACCGGGCATCACCGAGCTGCCCAAGGAAGATCGGGAACACATTGATGAACTTTTCGCCGCCATGGATGCCGAACCGGAAAAGCTGGCCCAGAGCGCAGCCCGCGCCCTGGCCGAAACCACCGGCCTGGCAGCGGCGGTCACCACACCCCAGTCGGACGATCTGTGCATCGCCCATTTTGAGGTGGTGCAGGTGGGGCGCTACACCGCGGCCGTGCTGGCCGTGACCAGCGCCGGCGGCGTGCGGACCCGTGTGGCCCGCGTGGCGGACGGGTTCTCCCGCGCCGATGCCCAGACCCTGGCCACCCTGCTCAACTGCAACCTGACCTTTGTGGTGCCGGAGGACGTAACCGAGACCCTGAGCACCGAGCTGCTGCTGGCAGCCGGTGAACGTCTGGCTCCGGTAGTCCGCGCCGCCGAAGCGCTGGTGCGCACCACGCCGCGGGTTTATTTTGAAGGCGCACAGCATCTGGCCCAGATGACCGATGTGCGCAAGAACCTGGGGCTGCTGCTGGAGATCTTCTCCGACAGTGAAGCCGCCCGCACCCTCATTGAGCCTCACGGCAACAAGCTCACCGCCACTTTGGGCGAGGATGTCCGGCCGGAAATGCCCGGCGTCTGTGTTGTGAGCAAACGGTATCTGGCAGGCGGCGGCCTCACCGGCACGGTGGCGCTGATCGGGTCCAACCGGATGCACTTCCAGCAGTTGATTCCCATCCTTGAATATTTTGCAACCAAACTCGGACAGCAGATGTCCGGAAAAAAGCAGGAGGAGCAGACATGAGCTCTACGAACGAAACCAAGAAGCCCAACGGAGCGGCAGAACCCACGGCGGAAGCCCAGAGCGCTCCGGCCGGCACTGCTCCCAACGGGGAGCAGACCGCCGAAGCCGCACCCCAGGCCGATAATGCCGAGGCCAAAGCCGAACCCAAGGCCGAAAAGGAAAAGAAGGACTGGTTCGGCAAAAAGAACCGGGAACTGGAAGCGGCGCAGGCCAAGCTGGAAGCGGCCGAAGCCAAGAACAAGGAGCTGAAAGATCAGCTGCTGCGCACCGCGGCCGAGTACGACAACTACCGCAAGCGCACCGCCCGGGAAGCCGACATGAAGTTCAACGACGGTGTCAGCCACGCCGTGACCCAGATCCTCACGATCCTGGACACCCTGGATATGGCCGCCAACGCCGACTGTGCCGACGAAAACTACAAGAAGGGCGTCGTGATGACCCTGGACAAGGCCGCCAAGGCCCTGGATACTCTGCACATCGTGGAGATCGAAGCTTTGGGCAAGCCTTTTGACCCGCAGTTCATGAACGCCGTGCAGCAGGTCCCGCCCGAAGAAGGGCAGGAGAGCGGCACCGTCGTCCGGGTCTTCCAGAAGGGCTACAAGATCGGCGACAAGATCATCCGCCACGCCACCGTGGTCGTGGCCGAATAAAGCATGAACCGGGCTCTGTGCCCGTTCAGATACAAAGACATTTCCAATCATCATCGAACCATAAACACAACAACAACCCAACCACCCCGAAAGAGGGACAGGGAAAGGAAAACGAAGGGAGTTTTTCATTATGAGTAAGATCATCGGTATTGACCTTGGTACTACCAACAGCTGCGTCGCCGTTATGGAAGGCGGCGAGCCCGTCGTCATCGCCAACTCTGAGGGCGCCCGCACCACGCCTTCTGTCGTCGGCTTCACCAAGACTGGCGAGCGTCTGGTCGGCCAGGTTGCCAAGCGCCAGGCCATCACCAACCCCGAAAACACCATTTCTTCCATCAAGCGTAAGATGGGCACCGCTGAGAAGGTCCATGCCGGCGGCAAGGATTACACCCCCGAAGAGATCAGCGCCATGATCCTGAGCAAGCTGAAGGCTGACGCCGAAGCTTACCTGGGCGAGCCCGTCACCGAGGCCGTCATCACCGTCCCCGCCTACTTCAACGACAGCCAGCGTCAG
>CAUEKL010000031.1 GCA_959018215.1 uncultured Gemmiger sp. | reverse complement strand
GTATCGCACCGCGTGACCCGCAAAAGAAGCGGGCCGGATTTTATGTTCTGCTGGACAAGCCGGTGGGCGGCGTCCCCAACAACGACGGCGTGGGCCGGCATCCCATTTACATCAACGATGACCGCCTGGTGACCTTCGCCAAGATGGTGGGCGGCATCACCGATGAATCGGTGCTGGAAATGCTGCGCACCGCCAAGGGCTTCCGCAAGCTGGTACACAGCATCGGCATCTCCATCACCGGCGATCTGCCGGACAAGGTGGTGCGGTTCACCCTGGGCTTCCTGGGGGACCGGGGCAGCGCCGGCAGCCGTCACGGCATGGACATTGTGACCAACGGCGTGGAGAACATCATGGACATCTCCGCTCTGGAATGGTCGGATGACGACACCATCCCCGGCGAGTTCCTGTTTGAGCTGGTCAAGCCCACCGACATTGCCACGGTCACCGTCAAGCTGTATCTGAATGACGGCTACGAGGTCCCGGAAGTGGACCCCGACCCGCCCGTTGCCTTTGACACACCGGCCTACCGGGAGATGATCGCCCGGTCCTGCCTGAGCACCGGCAACAACGCCCGTCTCAAGCGGGTGCTGGCCGACCTCCGCGCCGGCAAGCCGGTGACCATCGCCTTCCTGGGCGGTTCCATCACCCAGGGCGCAGGCGCTGTGCCGGGCCAGAAAATGTGCTATGCCCGCCGCACCTTTGAAGCAATCTGCGACCGCTACGCCGCCGATCCCTCCAAGGTCCGCTACATAAAAGCCGGTGTGGGCGGTACGCCTTCCCAGCTGGGTCTGCACCGCTACGACCGGGACATCACCCGGGACGGCACCGTCCATCCCGACCTGGTGGTCATTGAGTTCGCGGTCAACGACCTGGGCGACGAGACCAACGGCCTGTGCTACGAGAGCCTGGTCCACCGCATCTGGAACGAACCCGGCGACCCCGCCGTGATCCTGCTCTTCTCGGTCTTTGCCAACGACTGGAACCTGAAAGACCGGCTGGCTCCCATCGGCTGGCGGCATGAGCTGCCCATGGTGGATATCCTGGAAGCGGTCAGCCCCCAGTTCCGCACAGGGGTGGGGGAGCGCGCGGTCATTACCCGGCGCCAGTACTTCTATGATGTCTTCCATCCTTCCAACAACGGCCACCGCATCATGTGCGACTGCCTGATGTACCTGCTGGAGCGGGTGGACCGGCAGCAGCCCCTGGAAGATTCCAAACCGGCGCCCGCTTATTACGGATTTGATTTTACCGACCTGCGGGAGTTTGACCGCAGCAACCTGCCGGAGGACGTACATGTGGAACCCGGCAGCTTTACCGCTACCGACGACGATCTGCAGTCGGTGCCCCTGGACGATGAGGACCGCAACACCCCCCAGTTCCCCTACAACTGGAAAAAGGCGGAAGGGGAGGCCCCCTTCGTCATGGAACTGACCTGCCGGGCGCTGCAGATGGTCTTCAAGGATTCCGGCCTGCCCGCCTTCGGCGCTGCCACCGTCACGGTGGACGGCAAGCAGGTGGGACGGTACGATCCCCGGCAGGCGGGCTGGACCCACTGCCACGCAACAGTTCTTTTCAACAACAAAACGGCGGAACCCCATCGGATCGAGATCCGCATGGACCCGCAGGAACAAGACAAAGTCTTTACCATTCTGGGATTCGGCGTGGTTCGCTGAACAACACTGCGGCCCGCTTTACTGAAAGAGGAGGAACGGCACAGATGAAACCGAACAAAGCCAAGATGGAGGAGTACCGCAAGCGCGCCAGCGAACTGGTCTCCCAGATGACCCTGAAGGAAAAGGTGAGCCAGATGCTGAGCTGGGCACCGGCCATCCCCCGCCTGGGCATCCCCGCCTACAACTGGTGGAACGAGGGGATCCACGGTGTGGGCCGTGCGGGCACCGCTACGGTGTTCCCCCAGGCCATCGGTATGGCGGCTTCCTTCGATGAAGAGCTGCTGGGCCGTGTGGGCCATGCGGTGGGCCTGGAAGCCCGCGGCAAGTACAACATGTGCCGCAGCTACGAAGACCGGGACATCTTCAAGGGCCTGACCATCTGGGCTCCCAACATCAACATCTTCCGCGATCCCCGCTGGGGCCGCGGTCACGAAACCTACGGCGAGGACCCCTTCCTGACCTCCCGCCTGGGCGTCAACTTCGTGGAAGGCATGCAGGGCGATGACCCGGATTACCTGATGGCCGCCGCCTGCGCCAAGCACTTCGCCGTTCATTCCGGTCCCGAAGACCAGCGCCATTACTTCAACGCCGTGGTCTCCAAGCAGGACCTGTGGGAAACCTACCTGCCCGCCTTCCGCGCTCTGGTGGAAGAAGCCGGGGTGGAAGCCGTCATGGGCGCCTACAACCGCACCAACGGCGAGCCCTGCTGCGGCAGCAAGACCCTGCTGGTGGACATCCTGCGTGGCAAATGGCACTTCCAGGGCCATGTCACCTCCGACTGCTGGGCCATCAAGGACTTCCATGAAGGCCACATGGTCACCTCCGGCCCGGTGGAATCCGTGGCCCTGGCCGTCAACAACGGCTGCGACCTGAACTGCGGCAACCTGTACGCCTATCTGGAACAGGCCGTGGCCGAGGGCAAGGTGAAGGAAGAGACCCTGGACAAGAGCCTGATCCGCCTGTTCACCACCCGGATGCGCCTGGGTATGTTCGATCCCGAGGACAAGGTTCCTTACAACAAGATCAGCTACGACGTGGTGGACAGCCGCGAGATGCGCGCTCTCAACCAGGAAGTGGCCGAAAAGATTCTGGTTCTGCTGAAGAACGAAAACCACACTCTGCCGCTGGATAAATCCAAGCTGCACCGTGTGGCGGTGGTCGGCCCCAACGCCGACAACCGCAAGGCCCTGGTGGGCAACTACGAAGGCACCGCTTCCCGGTACTTCACCGTGCTGGACGGCCTGCAGGAATACCTGGGCGATGATGTGGAGATCCGGTACTCCGCCGGCTGCCACCTCTACGCCGAGAACATCCACGGCCTGGCCCATCCCAACGAGCTGATCAGCGAAGTCCGCGGCGTCTGCGCCGAGAGCGATGTGGTCATCTGCTGCCTGGGTCTGGATGCAGGCCTGGAAGGCGAGGAAGGGGACCAGGGCAACCAGTTCGCCAGCGGCGACAAGCCCTCCCTGAAGCTGCCCGGCAACCAGGAATCCGTGCTCAAAGCCTGCATCGAAAGCGGCAAGCCGGTGGTGGTTGTGATCCTCAGCGGCAGCGCGCTGGCACTGGGCACCGCCGATGAAGGCGCCGCCGCCGTGCTGCAGGCCTGGTATCCCGGCGCCCAGGGCGGCCGTGCCGTGGCCCGCGCCCTGTTCGGCGAGGTCAACCCCCAGGGCAAGCTCCCCGTTACCTTCTACCGTTCGGACGACGATCTGCCCGAATTCACCGATTACTCCATGAAGGGCCGCACCTACCGGTACATGGAAAAAGAGGCCCTGTATCCCTTCGGTTACGGCCTGTCCTACACCCACTTCACCTTCCGTGATGCGGCGCTCAGCACCGAGACCGCCGGCGAAGACGGGGTGGATGTGAGCGTGACGGTGGCCAACGACGGCCAGTATGCCGGCCGTGAGACCGTGGAGGTCTACGTCAAGGCCGAGCGTCCCGGCACCCCCAATGCCCAGCTCAAGGGCCTGGCCAAGGTGGACCTGGCTCCCGGCGAAGAAAAGCGCGTGACCGTGCATCTGCCGCTGTGCGCGCTGGCTCTTTGCGATGAAGAGGGCGTTTCTCAAGTACTCCCGGGCGACTACACCCTGTGGGTGGGTGGCAGCCAGCCCGATTCCCGCAGCATTCAGCTGACCGGTCAGGCGCCGCTTCGCCTTGCGATGCACCAGACCGAAAAGGTGGTGATTGCCGACTGACAGCGCCTTCGTCAGGGAACACCGGAGTTCCCCAAGGGCGAATCCGTCAGAGTTGTATACCGGAACATCGGCGCAGCTGCCGGGACGCAGAGGGCGAAAAAACGTCCCCGCAGTCACCCAACAGGTTCCGGCGTACCACAACAGAAAGGAGAGAGTCATGTCTAAAAAGGCAGAGAAACAGGCCGCCGCGGCGGTCCAGATCCCCAAGCAGTCCATTTCCAAGCACATCCGGAAATACTGGCAGTATTACGCGATGATGCTGATCCCCATCCTGTACTACATCATCTTCCGCTATGTTCCCATGGCGGGCAACATCATCGCCTTCCGCCGCTACCGTGCCGGCAGCAGCATCTTCGGCGATGAGTGGAGCGGCCTGAAGTACTTCAACCAGTTCATCATGGACCAGAACTTCTGGCGTTCCTTCCGCAACACCCTGTTGCTGAACTTTGAATACCTGATCGTCAGCTTCCCGCTGACCCTGATCTTTGCCCTGCTTCTGAATGAAGTGCGCCACACCGGGTTCAAGAAGGTCGTGCAGACCATCTCCTACCTGCCCCACTTCATCTCCATGGTTATCGTGGCCGGCATGATCCGTGAGGTCCTGTCCACCAACGGCCCCATCAACCACCTGATCGAAGCCCTGGGCGGCGAGGCCACCACCTTCATCTCCCTGCCGGAATGGTTCCCCACCATCTTCGTGGTCAGCGGCGTCTGGCAGGGCATCGGCTGGGGCACCATCCTCTACCTGGCTGCCATGACGGGCATCAACCCGGAACTGTATGAAGCCGCCGCTCTGGACGGCGCCAACAAGTTCCAGCAGTGCCTGCACGTCACCATCCCGGCCATCATGCCCACCCTGTCCACCCTGCTGGTTCTGAACATCGGCAGCCTGTGCGGTTCGGCCATCTTCGAAAAGGTCTTCCTGCTGTACAACCCCACCACCTACGAGACCGCCGATATCATCGCCACCTACGTCTACCGCATGGGCCTTGGCTCCGGCAACTACAGCTACGCCACCGCCGTCGGTCTGTTCCAGGGCATCATCAACCTGGTCCTGCTGACCGCCGCCAACCGCGTATCCCGCTGGCTGACCGGCAGCGCATTGTGGTAATCGAGAGAAGGAGGTACCAACAATGGCGAAACAAGCAACTATGGATGCGCCCATGAAGATCAAGGAATCCCGGGGTTACCGCGTGTTCAACGTGTGCAACACCATCCTGATGGTCATCATCTGCTGCGCAATGCTTTACCCCTTCATCTACCTGGTGGCACAGTCCTTCTCCTCGGACGAGGCGATCGTCGCCGGTAAGGTCGGGCTGCTCCCGGTGGATTTCAGCGTGGAAACCTACGCTTACGTCATCAATGACGGCCGCTTCATCCCGTATTACGGCAACACCATCCTCTACTCCGTCATCGGTACGGTGTGCGCTCTGTTCTTCTCTGCGCTGCTGGCCTACCCCCTGTCCAAGCCGGAACTGTGGGGCGGCAAAGCGCTGAACAAGTTCATCATCTTCACCATGTACTTCTCCGGCGGTATGATCCCCAACTACATCCTGATGACCAGCCTGGGCCTGCGCGATACCATCGCCTCTTTCATCCTGCCCGGCATGATCTCCACCTACTATGTCATCCTGATGCGTTCCTTCTTCACCACCGTTCCCCGTGAACTGGAAGAAGCCGGTGAGATCGACGGTCTGAGCCAGTGGGGCGCCTTCTGGCGGGTGGCCATCCCCCTGTCCAAGCCCATCCTGGCTACCATGGCCCTGTTCTATGTGGTTCAGTACTGGAACGACTGGTTCGACGCCTTCCTGTACCTGGACACCACCACCAAGTGGCCTGTGGCTTACTACCTGCGTCAGCTGATCGACAGCGCCAGCAGCACCAGCGCCGATGCCGGCGAAGCCATGCAGATCTCTTCCAACATCAAGAGCTGCGCCATGGTGCTGACCGCGGCCCCCATCATCTGCGTCTACCCCTTCATCCAGAAGTACTTCGTCCAGGGCATGATGCTCGGCGGCGTCAAGGGCTGATTTTCCCCATTCCCTGTCTGAAAGCCGTCTTAGCAGACGGTTGAAGAATATCGTCCCGGCCGGTGCGCGAGGGTTCACCGGCCAAAACAAAGAAAATGGAGGTAACACAATGAAAAAACTCATCTCCCTGCTGCTTGCTACGGGAATGGTTCTGTCCCTGGCAGCTTGCGGCGGCTCCGGCAAGGATTCGTCCTCCGGTGCCACTACGGAAACCGCAGACACCGCTGTGGCCGATGAAGATCTGGACTATGAGTACGGCGATCACTTCTACAGCGAAACGCCCGTCACTTATACCATGATGTTCAACGACAACCCCGCCTATCCCATGAAGGACACCTGGCAGACCGAAGGCATCTTCAAGGCCATCGAGGACGCCACCAACGTCCATCTGGAACTGACCATTGTCGATAACTCCAACTACACCGACAAGGTCTCCCTGGCAGTTTCCTCCGGCGATTCCCCCTACATCATCCCGAAGGTCTATGATGAAAAGGCCTACGTTACCGGCGGCGGCATCGTTCCCGTTTCCGATTACGTTCAGTACATGCCCAACTACACCAAGTTCGTGGAAGAATACTCCATGGAACCCGACATCGACACCCTGCGTCAGTCCGACGGCAAGTATTACCGTCTGGCCGGTCTGAAGGAGACCGCTCTGCAGGACTACACCTTCCTCATCCGCAAGGACCTGTTTGACGCCGCCGGCGTTGACGTTCCCACCGAAGAGACCGACTGGACCTGGGAAGAATTCGCCGAAGATCTGAAGAAGGTCAAGGCGTACATGGTCGAGCAGGGCATGTGCGATGAAAACGACTACATCTGGTCCGACATGTGGTGCGGCCAGACCTCCGGCTACGGCCAGGGCGGCAACCTGCTGAAACTGCTGGGCGCTTCCTACGGCATCAACACCGGTTGGGCCATCACCACCAACTACGGCCTGGTCTTTGACTGGGATAACGACCAGTTCGTTTCCGGCTCCATCAGCGACGAATTCAAGCAGGCCTACACCGTCATCCAGGACCTGGTCAGCAACAAGATCCTCGACCCCGAAACCTGGACCCAGGACGACGACACCGCTATGAACAAGTTCTATCGCGGTGAGACCGCTCTGATCTCCGTCAACCGTGCTCAGTACATCGCTCACGAAGAGGGCATCACCGCTCAGCTGGGCGAAGGCAACTTCGAACTGTATCTGGCTATGGTCCCCGTCGGCACCGTTGATTACCAGGCTGAGAACCAGCGTCTGGAATGCGGCGTCTGCATCTCCTCCCGTGCTCTGGACGAGCTGGGCGAGAAGGACTTCATCAAGATGATGCGCTTTGTCGACTGGCTGTGGTACTCCGATGAAGGCCTGACCCTCACCAAGTGGGGCATCGAAGGCGAGACCTACACCGTGGCCGAAGACGGCACCTACTCTCTGACTCCCGCTTACTACTGCGGCGGTCTGACCATCCCGCAGACTGCTGACGATCAGGTGGATATGCGTGAAGAACTGGGCTACGCCTGCGGCAACTTCATGTACGGCGGCAGCACTGCCCTGCTGACCTCCAACCTGTCCGATGTCTGGAAAGACTTCTATGACCGCATGGGTCAGTACAGAACCCTGCGCCCGCTGGATCCCACCGTGGCCCTGGACGAGGACCAGATGGAAATGGCCAACCTGTGGGGCACTCCGCTGACCGACACCATCAACACCTGGACCAACCGTTTTGCTATGGGTCAGGCCGACATCAACACCAGCTGGGATCAGTACGTCAGCGAGGTTGAGGCTCAGAACCTGCAGAACATCATCGATCTGTACAACGAAGTGTACCAGGCCAGCAAGACTGCCTGATATACCCTAGCAGTATCAATCCAGCACCGGCAGGAACATTCCTCCGGAAAGGCTGAGCGAGATAGCTTACCGGAGGCAGACCACCGCCACGGCGGGGGTCTGCCTCCGCTGCTTTCCCGGGCTTTTTGAAGCAGAAAGGGTCCCCATGAAACGCGAAGATTTCAGTCTCGGGTGGCAGTTTGCCGCCGCAGAACCGGACAGCACGGCCGTACCGCCCACCGAGGCGTTCGAGCCCGTGGATCTGCCCCACGACGCCCAGATCCGCCACGCGGAGGATCTGTACCGTGACGGCGATCTGTACTACCGCAAACAATTTACGGCCCAACCCGTCCCCGGGCAGCGCACGGCCCTCTGGTTTGCCGGTGCCTATATGGACACCACCGTGTTCGTCAACGGCACCCAGGCCGGACAGTGGAAAAACGGATACACCTCCTTCTGGCTGGACATCACCGATTGTCTCCACGCCGGAAAGAATGAGGTGCTGGTCCGCTGTGTGCTGCGCCACCCCAACTCCCGCTGGTATTCCGGCGCGGGGCTGTTCCGCGGGGTGGAGCTGTGGACCATGCCCGCTCTTCACTTGATGCCCGACGGCGTGTATGTGGCCGCCCGGGAAGGGGAGAAGGGAAGCTGGAATGTCCATGTTTCGGCGGAAGTGGGCTGCTGCGAAGGGGCGGCCCGGACCGGCACCCTGGAACTGCGGCTGACGGCCCCCGACGGCACCTTGCTGGATACCCGCACCCTGGCGGCGGATACCTGGACTTCCTGCGATGCCTCTGCCGCCTGGCGTACCGGTGCCGAAAAGGAGATCCTGTGCGCTGAGACCGACTTTACCCTGCAGGACCCCGCCCTGTGGGATCTGGATGCCCCCAACCTCTACGGTGTGGAAGCCGTCCTGCACGGGGCAGGGGAGGACCGGCTGGCCACCCGCTTCGGCTGCCGGACCATTGAACTCTCCCCCGAAACGGGGCTGTATCTCAACCACCGCCACATCTATCTGCGGGGCGTGTGCATGCACCACGACCTGGGCTGCCTGGGCGCTGCCTTTGAGCGGGACGCCGCCGCCCGTCAGATGGAGCTGCTGCGGCAGATGGGCGCCAACTCCATTCGCACCGGGCACACCGCTCCCGCTCCCGAACTCATGGACCTGGCCGACGAGATGGGCATGCTCATCGACTGCGAATCCTTCGACTGCTGGCGCAGTCCCAAAAACCCTTACGATTACGCCCGCTTCTTTGACGAATGGCAGGCCAAGGATGTGGCCGCCTGGGTGCGGCGGGACCGCAACCATCCCAGCCTGCTGTTCTGGAGCATCGGCAACGAAATCTACGACACCCACGCCGGTCCCGAAGGCGCCGACACCATGCGGATGCTGCTGGCCGAAGTGGCGGAGCATGACCCCGCCCGCAACGGCATCCCCACCTTCGGCTCCAACTATCTGCCCTGGCCCAACACCCAGGCCTGCGCCGACATCATCAAGGTGGTGGGTTACAACTACGGTGAGCGGATGTACGACGATCACCACGCTGCCCACCCGGACTGGTTCCTCTACGGCAGCGAGACCGCCTCGGTGGTCCAGAGCCGGGGCATCTACCATTTCCCCCTGTCCCAGTCTCTTCTGTCCGACGACGACCTGCAGTGCTCCAGCCTGGGCAACAGCCGTACCAGCTGGGGCGCCGAGAGCCTGGATATCTGCCTGACCACCGAGCGCACCCATCCTTACACCCTGGGCCCGTACCTCTGGACCGGATTCGACTACCTCGGGGGACCCACCCCCTACCCTACCCGCAACAGCTCCTTCGGCATGATCGATACCGCCGGCTTCCCCAAAGATGCCTTCTATGTCTGTCAGGCCGCCTGGCTGGACCCCGCCGAACACCCCATGGTCCACCTGTTCCCCTACTGGGACTTCAACCCCGGCCAGTGCATCGACCTGTGCGCCTGCACCAACGCGGCCAGCGTGGAGCTCTTCGTGAACGGGGAAAGCCAGGGCCGCAAAACCCTCGACCCGGACAAGGGCCGCACCGCCTCCTGGCAGGTGCCCTACCGTCCCGGCACAGTGCGGGCCGTGGCCTACGATGAACAGGGCCGCCCCGTGGCCGAAGACGAACAGACTTCCTTCGGGGACAGCGCCGCCCTGCGGGTGGAAGCCGACCGCACCGAACTTTCGGGCAGCGGCCGGGAACTGGCTTTCCTGACCATCACCGCCGTGGACGCCGAGGGCAACCCGGTGGCCAACGCCAATGACCGGGTGACGGTCAGGGTGAGCGGGGACGGCGTGCTGGTGGGCCTGGACAACGGCGACAGCGCCGATCCGGACGAATACCAGACGGTCAGCCGCCGCCTCTTTTCCGGCAAACTGCTGGCCGTGGTGGCCGGCTGCGGCCGGGCAGGGGAGATGACGGTGGAAGTCACTGCCCCCGGGCTGAACCCCGCCGTGGTGACCTTGCGGACCATCGGCTTTGCCGGTTCGCCCCGGCTGCGCCTGCCGCCGCTGCCCGCCGCCGCGGACCCGGTGACGGTACCGGTGCGCAAGCTGGTGCTTGCCGCCGACCGCACCCTGCTGGACAAGGAACATCCCACCGCCCGGGTGCAGGCCCGGTGCCTGCCTGCCGGTGCGGATGCCGAACCCATTGAATGGAAACTCACCGATGACCGGGGCAACCCGGTCCCCAACGCGCGGATGCACCCTGACGGGGACAGCCTGGTGGTGGAAGCCCTGGGCGACGGCCCGGTGCGGGTGCGCGCCCAGGTGTGCAACGGCCGCCAGGCGCCCCAGCTCATCTCCCGCCTGGAGATGGAGGTCAAGGGGCTGGGGCAGCTGCACAAGGACCCCTACGAATTCGTCTACGCCGGCCGGTACGATGCTTCCTTCGGGGAGATCGGCAACGGCAACGAGCGGGGCGTCTCTACTTCCCGCACCGGCCGCAGCTGGATTCTCTTCCGGGATATAGACTTCGGTCCCGACGGCGCCGATGAGGTGGAACTGCCCATCTTCAGCCTGGACGGCGAACCCACCGTCCTGCGCTTCTGGGACGGGGAACCGGATGCCCCCGGCAGCACCATGATCGGAGAGCGCATCTACCACAAACCCAAGATGTGGAACGTCTACCAGCCCGAAACCTTCCGCCTGGACAAACGCCTGTGCGGCATCGGCAGTTTTGCGGTGGAATTGAATGTGAAGGTCCACATCAAGGGCTTCCAGTTCCGCCGCCACTCCCGTGCCTGGGACCGCCTGGCTGCCGGCAGCTGTGACAGCATCTGCGGCGACAGCTTCACCCGCAGCGGCACCCGGGTGCTGGGCATCGGCAACAATGTATCGCTGGTGTTTGAGCGGATGGATTTCGGGGAGAAAGGCTGCACCGGCCTGCATCTGCGGGGGCGCAGCGATCTGCCCGCCAACACCGTCCACCTTCTGTTTGAACCCGACACCCCCGACGGCGGCGAAACCGAGCGCCGGGTGGTGGAGTTCGGCCCCCAGCCGGAATGGGGGGAGCAGACCTTCCGGTTTGCGCCGGTCACCGGGCCCCGGCGCCTGACCTTCCTCTTCTTGCCCGGCACCCAGTTTGATTTTGACAGTTTTATCTTTGTTTGAGGCAATCCGATGAATGAGATGATCTATGCCGACCATGCCGCCACCACCCCGCTGGAACCCGAAGCGTGGGAGGCCATGCAGCCCTGGCTGAAAACCTATTACGCCAACCCGGCGGCCCTGTACCGCAGCGGCCTGGCAGCCCACCGGGCCGTGGAACAGGCCCGGCAGACGGTGGCGCACTGCCTGGGCTGTACGCCGGCCCAAATCTTCTTTACCTCCGGCGGCAGTGAGAGCAACACCTGGGCGGTTCTTTCCGGCGCGGCCCGGCAGGGCCCCGGCAGCCGGGAGGTCATCACCACCCCCATTGAACACCATTCGGCCAGCGGCGTGTGCGATTCCCTGCGTGTGCAGGGCATGGCGGTGCACACCCTGCCGGTGGACGAATGGGGCCGGGTGGATGCGGCTGCCCTGGAGCAGGCTGTGGCCCGGCATCCCCGCATGGTCTCCATCCAGTATGCCAACAACGAGGTGGGAGTCATTCAGGACATCCCCACCCTGGCCGGGATCTGCCGGTCCCAGGGCATTGTGCTGCATGTGGATGCGGTGCAGGCGGTGGGACACCTGGACCTGAGCCTGGACGGGGTGGATCTGCTCAGCGCCTCCGCCCACAAGTTCGGCGGCCCCAAGGGCATCGGGTTCCTGTATGCCCGCCAGCCCCGGACGCTGCGCCCGCTGATCTTCGGCGGCAGCCAGCAGCAGGGCCTGCGCCCCGGCACCGAGCCGGTGGCCCAGATCGTGGGGTTGGCCAAAGCGCTGGAAGTGACCTGTGCCAAACGGAAGGAGCAGGCCGCCGCCAAGCGGGCCATGGCCGCCGAGTTCTGCCGCGTTCTGCGGGAAGGCTGGCCCCAGGCCCGGTTCCACAGCCGCAAGGAAGGTTTGCCCGGCCTTGTCAGTGTGGGAATCCCCGGCCACGAAGGCCAGAACCTGACCTATCGCCTGGATGTGGCGGGGGTGTGCGTCTCTCCCGGCGCCGCCTGCGACAACACCGGCACCGCAGCCCCGTCCCATGTGCTGCTGGCCCTGGGCGGCGCTGCGGCCCAGGATGCCCTGTGCACCCTGCGTTTCAGCTTCGGCAGTGCCAACCGCCCCGGTGACGGGGCCGAGGCGGCCCGCCGGCTGGTACAGATTCTTCAATCATCGTTTTAAGCGTTCCCTTACAGATATAAAAACATAAACGGAGGAACCTATCATGGCTTACACAAAATGCTGGCTCGCTTATCCGGCCATTCCCGGTGCAGCCTGCGACACCCTGACCATCAGCGCCGACACCACCGAGACCCCGGTTGCTTCCGCCCGTGCGGAGCTGGAGCGGGGCCTGGCGGGGCTGTACGGCGCCACCCTGACCGATGCCGACGCCGCCCAGGCCCAGATCTGCCTGGCGGTGGATACGTCCCTGGACCCGGAAGGGTACCGTCTGACCGCAGAAAACGGCCGCTGCAAGATCGAGGGCGGCAGCGCCGTGGGCATTCTGTACGGCGCTTTCGCCCTGCTGCGGGCTGCCCAGATGGCCCAGTGCCCCTGGCAGGAACTGAAGGTGGCGGAGGAAAAGGCCCCTTCCAACCGCATGCGGATGCTCAACCACTGGGACAACCTGGACGGCAGCATTGAGCGCGGCTACTCCGGCAACTCCTTCTTCTTCAAGGATGACGTGGTCCTGGTGGACGAATCCCGCCTGACCGACTATGCCCGCATGCTGGCTTCGGTGGGGCTCAACGCCATTGCCATCAACAACGTCAACGTCAAGCAGGCGGCCACCTGGCTCATCACCGACCGGTACTATGAACCCCTGCGCCGTTACCTGCAGATCTTCAGCGCCTACGGCGTCAAGATCTACCTGTGCATCAACTTTGCCGCTCCCATGGACCTGGGCGGCATGGATACCTGCGACCCCTGCGACCCGGCTGTGGCTGCCTGGTGGAAGGAAAAGGCCGCCGATGTCTGGGCCAACCTGCCCGGCCTGGGCGGCTTCCTGGTCAAGGCCGACTCCGAAGGCCGTCCCGGTCCCTTCACCTACAACCGCACCCAGGCCGACGGCGCCAACATGCTGGCGGATGCGGTGGCGCCCTTCGGCGGTCACATCATCTGGCGCTGCTTTGTGTACAACTGCCAGCAGGACTGGCGGGACACCAAGATCGACCGTGCCTGCGCAGGCTACAACGCCTTTATGCCTCTGGACGGCCAGTTCCGGGACAACGTCACCCTGCAGATCAAGAACGGTCCCATGGACTTCCAGGTGCGGGAACCGGTGTCTCCCCTGATCGGCGGGCTGCAGCACACCCACATCATGGTGGAATTCCAGATCGCCCAGGAATACACCGGCCAGCAGCGGCATGTCTGCTACCTGATGCCCTGGTTCCGTGAAATTCTGGACACCGACCTGCACACCCGTCCCTCCGAAAGCACGGTGGCGGCGCTGATCCGCGGTGCCGGCAACGGTATGGCCGCCGTGACCAACACCGGCAACGATGAAAACTGGACCGGTCATGACCTGGCTGCTGCCAACCTGTACGGCTTCGGCCGCCTGAGCTATGACACCGGCCTGTCTGCGGAGGCCATCGCCGATGAATGGCTGCGCCTGACCTACGGCAAAAACCAGCCGGTGGAAGAGACCCTGCACAGCATCCTCATGCGCTCCTGGCCCACCTACGAAAAGTACACCGCACCTCTGGGCGTGGGCTGGATGGTCAACCCCAACTATCACTACGGACCCAACGTGGACGGCTATGAGTACAGCCGCTGGGGCTGCTACCATCGTGCTTCCTTCGACGGTATCGGCATCGACCGTACCCCCACCGGCAGCGATTACTGCCACCAGTACGCCCCCGAACTGGCTGAGATGTATGCCAACACCGATACCTGCCCCGAGGAGCTGATCCTGTTCTTCCACCATCTGCCTTACGATTACCGCCTGAAAAGCGGAAAAACCGTGCTGCAACATATCTACGACACCCACTTTGAGGGCGCCGAAGAGGCAGCACGGTTCTATGACGAGATTGTGGCGCTGAAGCCCTATCTGGACAAGGACGTGTACGACCGGCTGGAAGCCCGGTTCGCCCACCAGAAAGAACATTCCTGCGAATGGCGGGACGTGATCAACACCTACTTCTACCGCAAGACCGGTGTGGAGGATGAGCACGGCCGCAAAATTTATCACTGATCATTGACATTGCGGAAGGGTGTGTTCCGAGCCGAGTTTCCGAAACTCGCTCGGGGTGCACCCTATTTGGGATTTAAAGATCCGGTTGAAGGTTGCCAGGGAATTGAAGCCGGACCGCATGGCCACCTCGGTGATGGGCAAAGAAAAATCCACCAACAGGGATTTGGCATAAATGATGCGCTGCCCCAGCAGGAAATTGTGGCAGGTGGTACCGGTCATCTCCTTGAACAGCCGGGCAAAGTGGTATTTGCTGAATCCCGCCTCGCTGGCCAATTCTTCCAGCGAAAGATTTTCGGTGCAGTGAGCACTGATGTAATTGCACAGTTCGGTAAAGCGCTTCTGGTTTTCCTGCTGTTTGGGCCCGGCCGGGTTCTGCTGTTGCTGCTGGTGATGCACATGCCGTCCGATCAGCGAGAAAAAGTGCAGCATATCCGATACAATCTCGCAGTCGCGGTAGACCAGCTGACCGAAATACTCGTTTTCCATCCGGGTCAGCAGGGCAAACAGCTGATCGCTGAAATCGGGATCTTCCTTGTGCCGCAGCAGCTTGTACGGGTGCAAGGTGGAAAAGAAGATGGAAAGATCCTGGAACTGCTCAAAAAAAGAAGTGCTGAAATTCAGGATATAGCGCAGGCCCTCGGGCGGGGCGGTGATGCTGTGCAGCTCGCTGGAACCGATGATCAGGATATCCCGCGGCATCAGGGTCAACGACTGCCCGGCAATGACTACATTATAGGTACTCTCGATGGGGCAGATGATCTCCCCCGGAATGTGCCAGTGCAGCGGAAAATCCTCCGCGGTGTCATTGCGATACAAACGGACGGCAGTTGCCAGTGTAAAATCCACGGTTTCGGTGGTGCCATTAAGCTTTTCAATCATGACGTTTCCCTCCCGGAGAATTTGAGAAACAGGCAAGAATCGGCCCCGACGCATTCTTGTTTTGCAATTGAAGGCTGCCGTGCGGGGAACGGTCAAAGACAGGGGGCACCGGTACCGGCCGCCCTTGCGGCAAAATGCCGGCAGGCCGGGAGCTGTGCAAAATATCCGCCTGGAGAGCCTGTCTGGCCCTGCGGGAACAAATCGCGCAGACAAGCACCTTTGCGCCTTCTTCCGATACATGCTACTAAGACTCTTTACAAAAGAGTTTTATAAAAGTTACTTTAGTTATTTTACTCATCAAAAAGTGAAAAGTCAACAGAGCTGCGTATTTTTGTCCATGATATATGAG
>CAUEKL010000030.1 GCA_959018215.1 uncultured Gemmiger sp. | reverse complement strand
CTGGTGCTGGGGCTGCTGGCCAGCGCGGGGGTCCTGTTTGCCCGCAAGGCGGTGGAACTGGCCGCCCCGGGCATGACCCTGCTCACCGCCACCGGCCTGGCCTTCTACGCTTTGCAGGGAGCCTCCTACCTGGCGGACGTGTACAAAGGCAAGTGCCCGGTGCAGAAAAGCTTTCTCAAATACGCCGTGTACATGAGCTTTTTCCCCCGGGTGCTCAGCGGTCCCATCGGCCGGGCGGAGGAATTCTTCCCCCAGCTGGAAGCCTTGTGTGCCGGGCAGCGCCGGTGTGAGGCCGCCGAGGTGCGCCGGGGGCTCATCACCATGCTGGGCGGCTGGGCCGAAAAGCTGGTGCTGGCCAACCTGCTCACCGCCTGGGTCAACGCCGTCTACGCCCGGTGGACCGAATGCAGCGCCCCGGTGGTGCTGGTGGGGGGGCTCTTCTTCGGCTTTTCCCTCTACTTCGATTTTGCGGGGTACAGCCATCTGGCCCTGGGGGCTTCCCGGGTGCTGGGCTTTGCCCTGGCCCCCAACTTCCGCCGCCCCTACTTTGCCCAGACCCTGGGCGAGTTCTGGCAGCGGTGGCACATCTCCCTGTCCAGCTGGCTGCGGGATTACATCTACATCCCTCTGGGCGGCAGCCGTCACGGCACACCCCGCCGGGTGTTCAATCTGCTGGTGACCTTTCTGGTCAGCGGGCTGTGGCACGGCAGCGGGTGGCAGTACCTCTTCTGGGGGCTGCTCCACGGGCTGATGCAGAGCATCGGCGCCCTGACCAAGCCCCTGCGCCGCCGGTTTTCCGGTTGGGGCGGCACCGCCGGGGTGTGGCTGCGCCGGGTCTTCATCACCTTCTGCGCCAACGGGGCGTTCCTCTTCTTCGGGGCGCCCAGTCTTGGGCAGGGGTTCGGCATGGTGGGCCGGATTTTCAGCGGCGCCCCCGGGCTGGGTTTTCTCGATTTGGGGGTCTCGGGCACCGAGCTGGCCTTCGTGGTGCTGGCCATGGTCCTGGCCTTCCTCCTGGACCTGGTGGCCGAACGTGCGGAAGCCACCGGTTCCTGCCTGTATGACCGGTTCGCCGCCCTGCCCGGGGCGATGCGGGTGGCCGCCCTGCTGGTGCTGGCCGTGACCGTACTGGTCTTTGCCTGCCGGCTGGTGGGGGCGGACGCCGCGGCCTTCTACTACGCACAGTTTTAAGGGAGGGCCGCAGCATGAAAGGATTTCTTCTTCGTCTGGCGGCCTTTGTGCTGGCCGCCCTGGTGTTGTTCTGCGGGGTGCTGGGGCTTTCGGCCTTTGCCCCCTTCTCGGAAATTTTCGCCAAGCTCACCGATTCCACCGGGTATTCCGCCTCGGCCAGTGAGGAGATCGGCGGCCACATCGCCAAGGTGCAGGCCGACGACGGCGCCGCCGCCCTGATTCTGGGGGACAGCGTCTGCTGGCAGGTGTTCGACCCCTTCAGTTTGTGCAACACCGCCTACCGCATCGACGGCAGCAACCGGGCGGTGACCATCGCCGGGCAGTATCTGCTGGCCAAAGCCTTTCTGGACGCCCACCCCGGGGCCACCGACGTCTATCTCATCGTCACGCCGGAGAGCTTTTCCGCCGGGTTTGACGCCGGGTACGGCTACCAGTACGCGGCGGCCCCCTTTGCGGCCGCCGGACTGCTGGACGGCCTGGACGAGACCACCCGGGCGGAGCTGACCGCCGCCTACGGGGCCCCCTTCCTCACCGGGAGCTTTGCCCGGTGGGCGGACGCCTCCCCCCTGGTGAAAAAGCTCTACCTCAACGCCCTGGAGCTGCTTCCCGCCCGGGAAAATACCGGGCCGCTGATTCCCCTGGCCGCCCGCAATCTGCAGAACCTGGCAGACCTGTGCGCCGAGCGGGGGGCGGCCTTCCACCTGCTCTGCGCCCCCCTGGCCGACACCGAGGACCGCCATGCCACCATGGCGGCGCTGGAAGCGGCCTTCCGGGAGCAGGGGCTCTACGACAGCTATTCCGCCTACTTCACCCAGACGCCCTGGTATGACCCGGGGCTTTTCGGGGAGGACGGCATCCATTTTGACAACACCGTGGCCGATATGGATTTCTGCGCCAGCGTGGTGCGGGACATCCAGGCCGCCACCGGCCTGCTGGACGGGCTGGTGCTCAGCTACGACTGATTTCCCGTACCCCACATTCTGACCTTTGGAAAGGCGGTTTTTCATGCAGTTCAGTGAACTTTCGATCCGTGAACCCATCCTGCGCGCCACCCGGGAGATGGGCTTTACCGAGATGACCGAGATCCAGCAGAAGGCCATTCCCCTGATGCTGGACGGCCACGACATGATCGCCAAGGCCCCCACCGGCACCGGCAAGACGGTGGCCTTCGGCATTCCGGTGCTGGAACAGGTGGCGGACACCCCCGCCGGCGCTCCCAAGGCGGTGATCTTAAGCCCCACCCGGGAACTGGCCCAGCAGATCGCCCAGGACCTGCGCAACCTGGCCCAGTTTTTGCCGGAAGTCAAAATCGTCTGCGTCTACGGCGGCGCGGGCATGGACAAGCAGCAGCGCCAGCTCAAAGCCGGCTGCCAGATCGTCGTTGCCACGCCGGGCCGCCTGATGGACCACTACCGCCACCACGCCATTGATGTCTCCGACGTCAAAACCGTCGTGCTGGACGAGGCCGACGAGATGCTGAACATGGGCTTTTACAAGGACGTGCGCCACATCATTGACCTGATGAAACACCGCAGGAGCCTGTCCATGTTCTCGGCCACCATCAGCCGGGAGGTGCTGGACATCGGCTGGCTGTACCAGAAGAACGCCGCCGAGGTCAGCGTGCAGCCGGTGGAGGATTCCAGCCCGAAAATTGACCAGTACAAGCTGCTGACCACCGGCCGGGACAAGCTGGCCGACCTGGCCCAGATCATCATTTCCAAGGACTACAAGCGGGTGATGGTCTTCTGCAACACCAAGTACAACACCGGCATGCTGGCCAACCAGCTGGCCCGGCTGAACTTCAATGTGGACTGCCTCCACGGGGACCTGTCCCAGGCGGAGCGCAACCGGATCATGCAGCGGTTCAAGGCCGGGGAGATCGCCGTGCTGGTGGCCACCGACGTGGCCGCCCGGGGCATCGACGTGTCCGACGTGGATGCGGTCATCAACTACGACGTGCCCGAGGAGAACGAGCACTACACCCACCGCATCGGCCGCACCGGCCGGGCCCGCCGGGAGGGCGCCAGCTATCTCTTCTACACCAAGGAGGAGACCAAGCGGGTGGACACCCTGCTGCGCCTGACCCGCAACACCGACGACTGCCGCCCGGTGCACTTCGACTTCAACCACGAGAAGCTCATTGTGGAGGAGAACACCCCCACCGACCGCTTCCAGATCAAGTGTTACTTCTGAGTGAAGGATATGCAAGAGACCCTGTATCATAACGGCCGTATTTACTGCGGCGACGGGACAACCTGCACCGCTTTGTGGGTGCGGGAGGGCCGGATTTTCCGCATTGGCAGTGAAGATTTGTTGAAAACTGCCCCCGGTATTCCCGCCGTGGACCTGGCGGGGGGCTGGGTATTCCCCGGCTTCAACGACAGCCACCTGCATCTTTTGGACGTGGGCCGGGGACTGGGGGCCATCGACCTGTTCGGGGCCACTTCCCCTGCCGATATCGCCCGGCGCTGTGCGGACTTCATCCGCCGCCGGAACGTCCCGGCCGGGTGGGCGATTTATGGCAACGGCTGGAACCAGGACAAGTTCACAGGCGCCCCGGTGCTGCCCACCCGGGCGGACCTGGACGCCCTGGTGCCGGACCATCCCCTGCTGCTGGACCGGGTGTGCGGGCATATCATGGTGTGCAACACCGCCGCCCTGCAGGCCGCGGGCATCACCGCCCAAACCCCGGTACCGGAGGGCGGGGGCATCGACCTGGGCCCGGACGGGCAGCCCAACGGGCTGCTGCGGGACAACGCCGTGACCCTGGTGCGCAAGATTTTGCCCCCGGAGAGTGTGGAGGACATCAAGGCCGGATTTGTGGCGGCCTGCGCCCGGGCGGTGTCCCGGGGGCTGACCACCGTGCAGACCTGCGACATCCGCAGTCGGGACTGGCCGCTGGTGGTACAGGCCCTGCGGGAGCTGGACGAGGCCGGGCTGTTGCCCCTGCGGCTGGTGCTCCAGTGCGCCCTGGACACCCCGGAGGACTATCAGACGTTTCTGGATGCCCACATCCAGGACGGCCGGATGTGGAAACTGGGGCCTTTGAAGCTGTTTCTGGACGGGTCCTTAGGGGCCCGCACCGCCTGGCTGCGCCGGGACTACGCCGACGAGCCGGGGCAGCGGGGGCTGTGCTGTCTGGACCCGGACACCGCCCTGACCATGGCCCGCATGGCGGACGCCGCGGGCAAACAGGTGGTGGCCCACGCCATCGGGGACGCCGCCGTGGACGAAATGCTGGATATCATTGAAGCCCTGGCCCCCGACGGGCGCAATCCCCACCGCCACGGGGTGGTGCATTGCCAGATCACCACCCGGGACCAGTGGGACCGGTTTGCGGCGCTCCACGCCGGGGCGCTGGTGCAGCCGGTGTTTCTGGACTACGACCACACCATCGTCACCGCCCGGTGCGGGGCGGAACTGGCCGCCACCAGCTATGCCTTCGGCACGGCGGTGCGGCTGGGGGTGCCGGTGAGCTACGGCACCGACGCCCCGGTGGAGGACCTGGACCCTCTGCGCAACTACTACTGCGCCGTGACCCGCCGTCCTTTGGCCGGGGGCGAGCCCTGGCAGCCGGAGGAATGTGTGACCCGGGCCCAGGCCCTGGCCTGCTACACCCAAGGCAGCGCCTGGAATGAGTTTGCGGAAACCGAAAAGGGACTGCTGCTGCCGGGATACCTGGCGGACTTTGTGGTCCTGGACGGGGACCTGCTCACCCTGCCGGAGGAACAGCTGCTGCAGCTGCGGGTGCTGGCCACGGTGGTGGGGGGACGGGCGGTTTATACTGCCTGATATTTCCTTCTCCGGCTGACGGGGAAGCGGCATCTTGCCGGATGGTCCTTCCTTTTCGGGCACGAAAAGGAAGGACAAAACGGCTGCCAGCCGTTACCCCGCAGACTCCCGTCTGCCAAAACAAAAAAGAATCCGCCCCCGGGCAGCCGCAATCCTGCGGCACACCCCCGGGGGCGGAATTTTTGGTTTTCAGCGCGGAAAAACGGGACCTCAGTTGCCCATATATTCGCTCAGGCGCAGCACGTTTTCCTGGCTGCCGGAGACGATCATGGCGTCATCCGGGCGGAAAACGTAGTCCGGGTGGACGGTCTCGATGACATCCGGGCCGTTGACGATGGCAATGATGTTCATGCCGAACCGGGCGCGCAGATTCACCTGGGCCACCGTCTGGCCCACAAACTTTTCCGGCACCAGGAACTTGGTGATGTTGATCTTCTCGCTGAGCTGGATGAAGTCCAGCATGCGGGAGATCTCCAGCCGCTTGGCCAGGCGCACCGCCATATCCCGCTCGGGGTAGACCACCTCGGCGCCCAGGCGGCGCAGGATCTCCCCGTGCTCGATGCTGGTGGCTTTGGAGATCACCTTGGGGACCCCCAGGTCCACCAGGTTCAGGGTGGTCAGGATGGAGGATTCCATGTGCTCGCCGATGCACACCACCGCCACGTCGCAGTTCTGGATGCCGGTCTCCTCCAGGGACTTCTTGTCCAGGTTCTTGACCACGATGGCGTTGTCGGTGAATTCCCGCAGCTCCCGGACCTTCTCCTCGTCCCGGTCGATGACCAGCAGGTCTGCCCCCGCCTTGGCCAGCTCCTTGGCCAGGGCGGTGCCGAACCGGCCCAGGCCCACAATGCCGTAGGACTGCTTTTCAACTTTGGGTTTGCCAAACATAGTGTTTTCCTCCGTTTGTTTAACCGATCGAGATGTTGCCCTCGATGTAGCGGGTGCGTTCGCCCCGGGTGAAGTGCCACAGGGTGGCGATGGTCAGGGGGCCCAGACGGCCGATATACATGATGAGGATGCTCAGCAGCTTGCTGGGCACGCTCAGCCCCCCGGTGATGCCGGTGGAAAGGCCCACCGTGCCGAAGGCGCTGACCACCTCGAAGAGGATGTCCCGGATCTCCAGCTGGGGTTCAAACACCGCCATCAGGTAGGTGCCGGTGACCACCACCCCCAGGGCCAGCAGGGTGATGACCGCCGCCTTGCGGAAGGTGTCCCGGGGCAGGGCGTAGTGGAAGGCCTTTTCGCTGTGGTTGGTGGCGGCGGACTTGATGCCCTGCAAAAGGGCAAAGAAGGTGGTGGTCTTGATACCGCCGCCGGTGGACCCCGGGGAAGCACCGATGAACATGAGGGCGATCATCACCAGCAGGCCCGCGTCGGTAAAGCCGGACAGAGGGTAGGTGGCGAAACCGGCGGTGCGGGCGGAGACGCTGTTGAAGAAAGCCCCCAGCCAGGTGATGTCCTCGGTGGCTTTGAGGAGCAGGGTGCCCACGATGAGCAGCGCCCCGGTGACCGTGATGACCACCTTGGTGTGCATGGAAAACTTTTTCCAGTGCGGGCCCACGGCCACCACTTCCCGGATGACCCAGAACCCGATACCGCCGAAGATGATGAGGGCGCTGGTGACCAGGTTGAGCAGCAGGTCGTCCTGATAGGGGATCAGGCTGGTGCCGCCGCCCAGGATGTCGAAGCCGGAGTTGTTGAAGGCGGCCACCGAGTGGAAGATGCTGATGCCGATGGCCTGGGGCCAGGGCCGGGTGCGCACAAAGGAAAGGAAGCTGAGCACCGCCCCCGCCGCCTCAAAGATGAGGGTGGTCCAGAAGATGCTGCGAATGAACTGGACGATGCCCCGGCCGGTGTCCAGGTTCATGGCTTCCCGCACCACGTTGCGGCCTTTCAGGTCCACCCGGCGGCCCATGAGCAGGATGATGCCGGCGCCCACCGCCGTGACGCCCAGGCCGCCCACCTGGATGAGCAGACCCAGGATGGTCTGGCCCAGGGGGGTGAAGGTGTCCCCGGCGTCCACCGTGATCAGGCCGGTGACGCAGACGGCGCTGGTGGAGGTATACAAGGCGTCGATATACTGTAGGTCCACCCCGGGGCGCACGCTGCAGGGCAGCATGAGCAGCACCGAACCCAGCAGGATGGCCAGGGCAAAGCCCAGGGCGATGATGCGGGGGGTGGAAAGATGACTGCGAAGCTTTTTGGTCATGAGGAACGCTTTCTCCCGGAAAAACGGGTGATGTTATTCGCTGTACATGCGGTAGCCCACGCCCAGCTCGTTGGCGATGTAGGGGTTTTCCCCCGGGCGGGCGCCCAGCTTTTTGCGGATGTTGGCCATGTTCACCTGCAGCTTTTTCACGCTGCCGGCGTCGGCGGTGCCCCACACCCCCTGGATGATGGCGGAGTAGGTCATCACCTTGCCGGCGTGCTGGGCCAGCAGGGCCACAATGTTGTATTCGGTCTGGGTCAGGCGCACCGCCGCCCCGTCCAGGCTCACGTCCCGGGCGTCGTAGTCGATGCGCAGCCCCCGCACCTGGAAGCACTCCCCGGGGGCGGCGGGGCCGGGACGCCGGTCCCGCAGGGCCGCCCGCACCCGGGCCAGCAGTTCCCCGGTACCGAAGGGTTTGGTGATGTAATCGTTGGCGCCCAGGTCCAGGGCCTCCACCTTGTCCCGCTCGTCGCTGCGGGCGCTGAGCACCAGGATGGGCGCCGCGCCCCCCGCCGCCCGCACGGTGCGGATGAAGTCGGTGCCGTCGGCGTCGGGCAGGCCCAGGTCCAGCAGCACCAGGTCCGGGCAGTGGGAGGAGAACATCATCTCTCCCTGGGCGCAGGTGGCGGCGGTGAGCACCTGGTAGCCGTTGCTTTCCAGAATGGCGCCCATGAAACTGCGGATGTTGGCCTCATCGTCAATGATGAGCACCTTGTATTTATTGTTGCCCACAGGTCAGCCCTCCTTATCGGGCAGTGTCGGCGGAGTCGGCTTCGGGGTCCAGGTCCAGGGCAAAGCGGAAGACCGCCCCGCCCTCCGGGCGGTTGCCCCCGGTGATGGTGCCCCCGTGGGCCCGGATGATGGTGGCGCACACCGAAAGCCCGATTCCCATATTCTTATGGCCGTCGGCCCCGTCCATCCGCCCGTCGAACAGGCCGTCCAGCCGTTCCCGGGGGATGCCGCAGCCGTTGTCCGCCACCTCAAACACCGCCTTGCCGTCCTTGCAGTAGACCCGCAGCCACAGTTCGGTCATGCCCGCGGCGTGCTGCACCGCGTTTTCCAGCAGGTTGATGATGACCTGCTCGATGAGCACCGCGTCCATGGGGATGCTGAGGAAGTCGTCCGGAATGTCCACCCGCACCGCCTGGCCCGGATACCGCTTGCGGAACTTGATGAGCACGCTGTCGATGAGCTCCTCCAGCACGGTGGGGGTCTTGAGGATGCGCACCTTGCCCCCGTCGATGCGGGTGACCGAGAGCAGGTTCTCCACCATCCGGATGAGCCAGTCGGCCTCCTCCCGCACCTCCCCCAGCAGCTTGATCTGCTGGGCCTTGGGCAGGCGGTCGTAGTTTTCGATGATGGCGGAGCAGGAGCCGTAAATGGTGGTCAAAGGGGTGCGCAGGTCGTGGGAGATGGCCCTGAGCAGGTTGGCCCGCATGGATTCCCGGGCGGTCTCGCTGCGCACCTGGTCCTGGCGCTTGCGCTGGGTGGTCAGGGTGCTGGTGATGATGGTCACCGCCAGCATGATGGCGGTGGAAAGGATGTTTTCCGGCACGGTGAGGTTGAAGACGAAATAGGGTGCGGTGAAGGCGTAGTTCACCGCCAGCACGCTGATGAGGGAGGCCGCGATGCCGTAGATGTAGCCGTCTGTGACCAGGGCGATGAGGTCCACCGCCAGCACAAAGATGGCCGGCACCAGGGTCTGGGACGGGGTGGCCTGCTGGAGCAGCCAGCACCCGGCCAGGGCCCCCGCCAGGATCAGCAGGGTGATGGCCGCGTCCCGCGCCACGGCCCGGGGATGGAACATAAGCTCCCTCCTTTTTGTTGGGGCGGCGGATGCCGCCGGCTCCATTATAGCATGCCCGGGGCAAAGATTCGGCTAAAAGCGCCCCCCGGCGGATTCCTTACAGCCTACCACGTTTGGGCCGTTCTGGCAACCCCCCAAGAAAAAAGCCGTTTCCGGCGCTGGGGCGCCAAAAACGGCTTTCCTTTTTTTGGCAGGAACCACCCTTACTTGTCGGCGCATTCCTCGCACAGACCGGTCACGATGAAGTTGAAGCTTTCCGCCTTGATGCCCGGGCAGGAAGCCACCAGCTCGCTGAGTTTGTCGGTGGATACCGGCAGGTTGCTCACCCGCTTGCACTTGCGGCAGTACAGGTGCTGGTGCTCGGTCAGCTCCCAGTCGAAGCGGTCCGCCTCCCCCGGGACCCCGATGCGCCGCAGCTTGCCGGTCTCCACCAGCAGATTCAGGTTGCGGTACACCGTACCCAGGCTCAGGTGCGGGCAGTTCTTCCGCGTGAGCTGGTAGATCTGGGCGGCGGTCATGTGTTCCCTGGTCTTCTGGATCGTCTCGATGATCAGTTGTCTTTGCCACGAATAATTCATTTTTTTCTCACCAACCTGTAAACTTGCGGATACGTCGTATCTGCATACACACTATAATAATATACTTCTCAACGTGCAACCGTCAAGACGTGTCACAAGAATTTACCGGCCGGGAGCGGTTTTTCCGCTGCGGGCTTTTTTTCCTTGCCCGGGTGTGGTATACTGGGGTTCAACAGCAACACAAGGAGGTCTTTTGCCCATGCCGGGTTTTCTGATCCTGATCCTGGTGTTCGCGGTGCTGGCCGTGGCCATCGTTTTCATCTCCAACCAGGAGGGCGGCTGGCACGGAGGCTGCGGCGGCAACTGCGCCGCCTGCCGCCACCGCTGTGAGGACGCCGCCGACCCCAAATCCACCGAACACAACGAACACTGACCCAAAGGCTCCCGGCTCACGGCCGGGGGCCTTTTGTGTGGGCGGGGGATCTCTCAGGCCGTGGCTTCCCCGATGATATCCGCAATGGTTCCGGCGTCGGTGCCGGTGAGCCGCCAGGTGTAGGTGATCTCGCTCACCGCCATCTCCCCTTCCCCGTCGGTCTCCAGCTCCACCGCGGCGGGCTGCCGTACCCGGGAATAGGTGGTGCAGGACACCGCCAGGCCGTCCTCCACCTCGATGGTGTAGCGCAGCTCCTCATATTCCGCCCGGGCAGCCTGTTCCCGCGCCTGACGGCGCGCCTCGGCGTCGCTGGCCAGCCCCCGGTCGATGAGGGCCTGCTCCTCCGCCTCCATGGCGGCCAGCTGCTCCTGGATCATGGCGGGGAAGGCCCCTTCCCCGATCTGCACCGTATACACCCCGTCGGATTCGGTGACGGTCACGTCCTTCTCCTCCTCCGGCCAGCTGACCAGGGGCATCCAGGACAGGTTGGCCGCCGCCGCGATGCCGGTGTCGTCCTTTGCCCAGGATTCGCCGTCAAACCAGTAATACACCCCGTCGATGAGGGCGGAACCGTTCTCGAACAGGGGTTCCCCGTTCACATCGTAGGTGGTCATCTTCTGCATGGCGTCGTCCCCGGTGCGCCACATCCGCTGGGTCATGCTCAGCCCGTCGGGGGTGCTCTCCCCCTGCACCGTCATCCGGGTATCGGCCACCACGGCGTAGTCGGTCAGGGCGGCGGTGGCGGACAGCGCTGCCAGGGCCTCGGCTGCGGCGGCGCTGTCGTGCCGGGAACAGCCGACCAGCCCCAGGCACACCGCCGACAGAAAGGCCGCAGTACGAAGGGAAAGTCGCTTCATGGGGGTGCGCCTCCTTTTCGGGCATAAAACTGCGAATATAAGTAATTTTAGTATACCCTGCCCCGGCCCGGCCCCGCAATGGGCAGGCTGGCCAAAAAACGCCGCCGCCTTTTGGCGGGGCGGACAGCCCCCGCCCGGGGAGGGGGGATTTTTTATAAAAAGGAGCGTGGATGTCCCTTGCAAACCTTCCGAAACGCCTTGAAAAGCAGCCTGCCGGTGATGGCGGGCTATCTGGTGCTGGGCGCCGGGTTCGGCATGATGATGAAAGCCGCCGGCTACGGCGCGGGCTGGGCCCTGGCCATGAGCGTGTTCGTCTACGCCGGGTCGATGCAGTACGCGGCGGTGGGGCTGCTCAGCGCGGGGACCGGCCTGGTCTCCCTGGCCCTGACCACCCTGATGGTCAACGCCCGGCACCTGTTTTACGGCATCTCCATGCTGGAGCCCTACCGCAAGGCCGGGGCGGCCAGGCCCTACCTGATCTTTGCCCTCACCGACGAGACCTATTCCCTGGTGTGCGACGGCAGACGCAGCGTGCAGGAATGCCTGCTCCTCTCCCTGCTGGACCAGGGGTACTGGGTGGCGGGCAGCGTGGCCGGGGCGCTGCTGGGGGAGGTCGTTCCCTTCTCCACCCAGGGGGTGGACTTTGCCCTGACCGCCCTCTTCCTCACCGTTTTTACCGACCAGTGGCTGCACAGCGACAGCCATTTCCCCGCCTTGTGCGGGGTGGGGGTGTCGGCGGTCTGCCTGGCGGTCTTCGGCCCCGACCGGTTCCTGCTCCCGGCCATGGCGGGCATCACCGCCCTGCTGCTGGCGGGAAGTCTCTGGCACAAACAGGACGCCCGGAAGGAGGTGACCCCGGATGAATGACCCTTTGTATCTGGCGGCGGCGGTGGCCGTCATGGCCCTGGTCACCGCCGGGCTGCGGTTTGCCCCCTTCCTTTTGCTGGGCGGGCGGCGCACCCCCAGGCTGGCGGTGTACCTGGGCAGGGTATTTCCCTGCGCCACCGTGGGGATGCTGGTGGTGTACGGGCTCAAGGACCTTTCCTTTGCCGGGGCGGGGAGCTTTGTGCCCCAGCTGCTGGCCGGGGCCCTGGTGGTGGCCAGCTATCTCTGGAAGCGCAATTCCCTGCTGAGCATCGTGGGCGGCACTGCCTTTTATATGGTCCTGGTGCAGACGGTATTCTGAGTGCCCGCCGCCTTGCGTAACAGGGACAAAGCGGGTATACTAGGTTTAACTATTTCCCAACGGGAGGAAAACGTATGACGGCCGATCGTTTTCGTTTTGACGGGCAGACGCCCTGTACCCTTTCCGACCTGCCCACCGGCGCCGGAGACGCCCGGGAGGACAAGCCCAAGTATCTGAGCCGCACCGCCGCCAATCTGGAGGAGATGGGGCGGCTGCAGGACGGCTTTTACGCCGACGGGCGGGAGGGCCTGGTCATCATTCTGCAGGCCCTGGACGCCGCCGGCAAGGACAGCACCGTCAAGCATGTGATGGGCGGGCTGAACCCCCAGGGGGTGACGGTGCACAGCTTCAAGCAGCCTTCGGCGGAGGAGCTGTCCCACGATTTCCTGTGGCGGGCCAACCGGGCGCTGCCGCCCCGGGGCGGCATTGCCATCTTCAACCGCAGCTACTACGAGGACGTGCTGGTGGTACAGGTCCACGACCTGCAGAAGACCTACCGCATGCCGCCCCGCACCACCGAGGTGGGCCAGCGGGAATTTTTCCGCCGCCGGTACCGCCAGATCCGGGACTATGAGCGGTATCTGTATGAAAACGGATACCGGGTGCTGAAGATCTTTCTCAATGTATCCAAGGAAAAGCAGAAGGAGCGGTTCCTGGAACGCATCGAGACCCCGGCCAAGAACTGGAAGTTCTCCGAATCCGACCTGAAGGAGCGGGCGCTGTTCGACGAGTACGCCCAGGTCATCGGGGAGGTCATCACCGCCACCGCCACGGCGGACTGTCCCTGGTATGTACTCCCCGCCGACCAGAAATGGTTTGCCCGGTATCTGGTCAGTGAGCTGGTGGCCGACGCCTTGCGCCGGAGCTGCCACGAATACCCCATCCTGCCCGACGAGGCCCGGGCCCGGCTGCGGGAATGCCGCCGCCAGCTGGAAGAAGAAGACTGAATGAAGGAGGCGAAGCATGGCACCGATCCGTGTTTTGCAGGTGATGCCGGCCATGGACGCCGGCGGCATGGAGACCTTTGTGATGAACGTCTACCGTGCCATCGACCGCGACCTGGTGCAGTTTGATTTTCTGTACCATTACGACAAGCCCTGTCTGTACGACTATGAGATCCAGGCCCTGGGCGGGCAGATCACCAAGCTGACCGTCCGGCAGGACAACAACCTGCCCCGGTATCTGCACCAGCTGGACGCCTTTTTTGCCGCCCATCCGGAATACCGCATCGTCCACGGCCATTACAGCGGCTTCGGCATGTTCTACAACGCCGCCGCCCGCCGCCGCGGGGTGCCGGTGCGGGTGGGCCACAGCCACAACACCGCCTACGAGCCCAACCTGGTGGGCCGGCTGGACAAGCTCATGAGCGCCCGGTTCAACAAGGACCTGACCGACCGCTTTGCCTGCAGCCGCAAGGCCGGGGAGATGCTCTTCGGCACCAGTCCTTTCACCGTGCTGCCCAACGGGGTGGACACCGACCGGTTTGCCCACCCCGCCCCCGATGCCCGGCAAAAGCTGCGGGAGCACCTGGGGGTGCGGGAGGACGAGCTGCTGCTGGGGCATGTGGGCCGGTTTTCCGCCCAGAAGAACCACGCCGGGCTGCTGCGCATCTTTGCGGCGCTGCTGCCCAAGCAGCCCAACGCCCGGCTGCTGCTGCTGGGCGGCGGCGCCCTGGAAGGGGAGATCAAGGAGCTGGCCAAAGCCCTGGGGGTGGCGGACAAGGTGATCTTTGCGGGGGTGCGCACCAATGTGCAGGCTTTCTACGCCGCCATGGACGCCTTTTTGCTGCCCAGCCTGTTTGAAGGGCTGCCGGTGGTGCTGGTGGAAGCCCAGGCCGCGGGCCTGCCCTGCTTTGTGTCCGACACGGTGGACCGGGGGGCGGCCTTTGCCTCCAACGTGACCTTTTTGCCCCTGAAGGCCCCGGACATCTGGGCCCACGCCATCCATTACAGCGACCTGACCCGCAACCCCCATGCCCAGCAGCAGGCCATGGACGCCGGGTTCGACATACATACCAGTGCCCGCATTTTGCAGGAATTCTATCTGCGCCGGTATCAGGAGGTGCAGGGATGAGCGCCGGGGCGGCCCTGGCCGCCGTGGTGGTGCCGGTGTACAACGCCGCTGCCTACCTGCCCGCCTGTATTGCCGCCATCGCCGCCCAGACCATGCCGGATTTCCGGTGCTATCTGGTGGACGACGGCTCCACCGACGGTTCCGGCGCCCTGTGCGAGGAAGCCGCCGCCCGGGACGACCGCTTTTTTGTGCTGCATCAGGCCCAGTGCGGGGTTTCGGCGGCCCGCACCGCCGGGGTCCGGGCCGCCCGGGCCGACGGGGTCAGCTGGGTGGCTTTCTGCGACGCCGACGACCTCTACCACCCGGAATTCCTGCGCACCCTCATCGGGGCGGCCCGGTCCAGCAACCTGCCCGCCGCCTGCTGCCGGTACGACAGTTTTACCGACACCGCCCCCCAGGACACCCCCGTGCCGGAGGAAGCCCAGCGGATGCTGGCCCCCGACCATCTGGACGCCCTGCTCCACGACCACAAGGTGGACTACAGCCTGTGCAACAAGGTGTATGCGGCGTCCATCCTGGACCCTGCCGACTTTGACAACGGCTTTGCCTTCAACGAGGACCTGCTGGCCAACTGGCAGGTGTTCAACAAGATCGAGGGCTGTGCCTTTGTGGATTTTGCGGGCTACCATTACCGGCAGCACGCCGCTTCGGCCAGCCACCGGCCGCTGGTGCCCGCCAGCATCGACGAGCAGCGCCGGGCGGCCATCTACATCCGCCAGCACGCCGCCCCCGAAATGCAGGAATCGGCGGACGCCTTCTATTATGAAAAGCTGGTCTACCTGGCCAGCATGATCCTGCGCCGGGAGGACGCCGACCGCTACCGCATCCAGCTGGGCGAGCTGTGCGTGGGCATCCGGGCAGGGCTGAACGACAAGCGGCTGGGGCGCAATCCCCGGCTGCCCCTGTCCATCCGGGTCTCGGCCTTTGCCACCGTCCACTGCACCGTGCTGTGGGCGGCCGTCTGCCGCCGCCTGCTGAAAGACCGACGCTGAAGGGGGCCCGCCATGCGCATCCTGTTTGTACTTGACAGTGTGGAAGCCCCCGCGGCCGCCAATCCCCGTCTGGGGCGGCGGCTGGCGGAGGCTTTGTCCGCTTTGGGCCAGGAGGTGGAGATCCTGGAACTGTGGGACGGCACCCACGCCCCGCCCGCGGTGCCGGGCTGTGTGACCCACTCCCTGCCCTTTGCCGACGAAGCCGCCATGAACCGGGCCCTGGAAAACGGCGCCGCCGGGGGCACCCCGGTGCCCCTGCGCCTGCTGCGGCTGGCCGCCCACCCGGCGGCGGTGGGGGCGGCGGTGCGTCAGTTTGTCCTGCACGCCCCCCGCCGGGTGACCGCCGCCCGCAAGACCATGGAGGCGCTGCACCAAAAGCATCCCTACGACGCCGTCTGCGCCGTGGCGGCGCCCTACCGGGCCGCCTTTGCGTTGGAAGGAGCCACTCTGCCCGGGGCCCGCAAGCTTTTGTGGCAGATGGACCCCTACGCCGCCAACGAGAGCTACCATGCCCCCGGGGGCTACGACCGGGAGCGGGCGCTGCTGCAGGCCCTGGACCACACCTTCATCACCGCCCAGGCCGCCCCGGATTATTCCCCGGGCGGACCGCTGGAACCCTGCGCGGGCAAGGTATCCGAACTGGGCTTTCCCAGTCTGGTACCCGCCCAGCGGGAGGACCCGGACCCGCGTCTTTGCGCCTTCTGCGGCACCCTCTACCCCGGGCTGCGCACCCCCGACGCCCTGCTGAAGCTCTTCCCCCGACTGGATGACCGGCTGACCCTGGT
>CAUEKL010000029.1 GCA_959018215.1 uncultured Gemmiger sp. | reverse complement strand
TCCAATGCCGGCTCAACGCTGTAAAATACGTTCCGACTGACGCTTTCACAGATTGCTTTTTCAAAATCACAATCACGCGCATAATATTCACGGTGAATTGCATGTATGTCACTTAGCAGAAGGCGCAGACCGCTGCTCAGTTTTGTTTCTGTAAGGTAGACAATCAGCATGTTTTTTTCTTGGTCGGTGGCCATGCCAACTTCTTTGCGCACATATTTGGACCTGACCGCATTTTCCGAAATCAGAACCATGAACTGCTCGCACCGATCAATTTTATCGCCGAGGTCCTCCGCCCATTCTTCCCCGGACTTGAGCCCCATATCATACCAAAAGCGGAAATGGTTTTTCCGGAGCAGCTGAAGGACCGACTGCACCATTTCTTCATCTTTCCGGGCATAGCTCACAAAAATATAGGGCTTTCCGGAAACATCATCGGGTTTTATCTGTCGTTTTCGTGTACTCATTGCAACAACACCGTTCTTCCCGCTTCTGCCGCTCACCGACAAACTCCATCGGGTTCTTTGTCCTATTAATTTATAATACATCCGCTGCCCTGCCTTTGCAAGGAAACGCCGCGTTCCACCTTCGCAAAGCAGATATTCTGCTGCATTTGTGAAAAACAGGGCAACAAAAAACCGGCATCCGGAACCTGGATTCCAGATGTCGGTTACAATTTTATTGCCAGCCGCGCCGGGAGGGGTCGATGGTATCCAGAGCTGTATACAAAAGTGCATTGCAGATGGCGGCCGCCACGTTGCTGCCGCCCTTGCGCCCCATGGCGGCAATGGCCGGTACCCCGGCAGATTGGCACACCCGCATCAGCCGTTCCTTGCTTTCCACCACGTTCACGAATCCCACCGGCACCCCCACCACCAGGGCGGGGCGCAATCCCTGCTCAATCAGGTCGGCGATTTCCAGCAGCGCGGTGGGTGCATTCCCCACAGCCAGCAGGGCACCGGGCAGGATTTCGGCGGCATGGCGCATGGCTGCCACCGCCCGGGTGGTCCCGTTTTGCCGGGCCTGCTCCGCCACCGCAGAGTCCGCCATAAAGCAGTATACCTGCGTATCCAGTTTGGCCAGGCTGGGCTTGCTGATGCCTGCCTTGGCCATATTGGTATCGGTCACAATGGGCACGCCCCTCTGCAAAGCCTGCACCCCAAGGGCGACCGCCTGGGGAGTGAAGCGGAGATTTTCGGCATATTCAAAGTCGGCCGTAGTATGGATGACCCGCTTGACCACCGCCCGGGTCTCCGGCGGCAGGGTGATGTTCCGGGATTCCAGTTCCGATTCAATGATGGACATACTGGTGCGCTCAATGTCCGCCGGCAGATGGTGCCTGGGTTCGGTGTTCAATACTCCACTCCCTTTCTGGCGGTGATTCCCTGTTGGTAGGGGTGCTTATGGCAGCACATTTCGGTGGAATAGTTTGCCGCCTGCTGCATCCAGTCCGCCGGATCACGGCCGGTCAGGACCACTTCCCTGCCCGCCGGGCGGTCCAGGACCGCCTGACGCACCAGCGCCTCATCCACCATTCCCAGGCGGCAGGCGGCGCAAGCCTCATCCAGCACCAGCAGGTCGCAGGGTTGGGCCAGGGCCTGACGCAGCAGGTCGTCATGCCGGGCACGGACGGTCTTGCGTTCCTCCGGAGACATCCGGGAGAAAAAGCCGGTCCCCGGCTGCCCGGAATACACCCGGGCCCCCAATTGGCGCAGTGGTTCCAGTTCGCTGCTTTGCCCGTCCTTGAGAAACTGGACCACGGCAACGCTTCCGCCGCTGCCCAGCATGCGCAGAGCCAGCCCGAAAGCCGCCGTTGTTTTTCCCTTGCCGTCTCCCCAGTACAGATGCACCAGTCCCTTATTCATGGCTGTATTCCTCCATTGCGCGATAGATGGCAGGCAGATCCAGTGCCGCGCGCACACCGGCTGCCAGTTGGTTATACTGATCCTCCTTGTAGGCGGTGCGGTCCATGGTGGGAACCCGGTCCGCCGGAAGCCCCTTTTTCTCCAGCAGCCAGGCCGCTAGGCGGTCGGTCAGGCTACCCGAATCAAACAGCCCGTGCAGATAGGTACCGAATACCTGCCCCTGCACAGCGCCGTCCTCGGCTCCGGTGTGCAGACGGCAGAAAGGCTGCCCGCCGGTGCGCAGGGTGCGGCCCATGTGGATTTCGTATCCATCCAGTTCCGCCCCTGCAAAAGGTTGGGCCAGAACGTCGGCCCGCATACGGGTCCGGGCCTTTTGGGGGATAAATACCGTATCACAGGGAAGCAGGCCGAGCCCCTTCACAGTGCCCTTTGCCTCCACCCCTTCCGGGTCGCTGATGGTATTGCCCAGCATCTGATATCCGCCGCACACGCCCAGAATAGGGGTGTCCCCTGCCGCCAGTTTCAGGACGGCGGCTTCCAGGCCGCTGCTGCGCAGCCAGAGCAGGTCCTCCACCGTACTTTTGGTGCCCGGCAGAATCACAAGGTCCGGCGCCCCCAGCTGATCGGCAGCAGAGACATACCGCACACCGAGAGCCGGGTGGCTTTCCAGCGGGGCAAAGTCCGTAAAGTTGGAGATGCGGGGCAGCCGGATGACCGCAATGTCCACCGGGCGCTCCGCCTTTGTGTGGGCAAGGCGGGGCGCCAGACTGTCCTCATCGTCGATGTCCCACCGGCCATAGGGCACCACACCCAGTACCGGAATGCCGGTTTTTTCCCGGAGCATCTGCAGCCCCGGCTCCAGCAGGGTCACATCTCCCCGGAACTTATTGATGACGGTGCCCACAATGCGGGCGCGCTCCGCCGCTTCCAGAAGGGCAATGGTCCCGTACAGCTGGGCAAAGACTCCGCCCCGGTCAATATCCCCCACCAGCAGTACCGGGGCGTTGACCATGGCCGCCAACCCCATATTGACGATATCGTCCGCTTTGAGGTTGATCTCCGCAGGGCTGCCCGCGCCTTCGATGACAATAACATCGTTTTCCGCTGCCAGGCTGCGGTATGCCTGCAAAATCTCCGGGATGAGAGTCTTTTTCATGGCAAAGTAATCCCGGGCCGCGTACTGACCCCGCACCCGACCGTTGACGATCAGCTGGCTGCCTGTATCACTGGAAGGTTTGAGCAGGATGGGATTCATCCGCACATCCGGCTCCCGGCCGGCAGCTTCTGCCTGGGCCACCTGGGCGCGGCCCATCTCCAGGCCATCCCTGGTGATATAGCTGTTGAGCGCCATGTTCTGACTCTTGAAGGGTGCCACACGCAGCCCGTCCTGGCGGAAGATGCGGCAAAGCGCCGTGACCAGCAGGCTTTTGCCTGCCCCGGACATGGTGCCCTGTACCATAATGCACTTTGCCATTCAGAGGACCTCCCGTACCGCCTGTAAAAAGGCGTCGTTTTCGGCTTTGCTGCGCACGGCACAGCGGTACCAGCCCGGACCGAGGCCCGTATAGTTGGAACAATCCCGCAGCAGCACACCGTTACGCCGCAGTGCCGGAACCAGGTCCTGCCGTTCATGGGAAAACAGCAGGTAGTTGGCCTGCCCCGGAACGACCCGGCAACCCAGCTCTGCCAGACCGGCAGCCAGGCGCGGGCGCTGGGCTGCAATCAACTCATGCAGTCTGCGGCTGTATGCTGTTTCCCGCAGGGCTGCCAGACCGGCCGCCTGGGCCAGACCGGAGACCGCCCATGGCTGCCCCGCGGCCCGCAGAGCTTCCAATAGGGCCGTATCACGGCTCAATACATACCCCAGGCGTACTCCCGCCATGGCATACCATTTGGTGAAGGCTTTCAAGATCAGCAGATTGGGGTGATCTTTCAGACTGCCTTCCAGCGTATGGGCGGCAGGATCGTCCAGAAATTCATTGAAACACTCATCCACCGCCAGTAAAGTGCCGGTGGCGGTGCATCTGTCCAGAATGGCATGGAGAAGGGCCGGATCGGTGGTGCGGCCGGTGGGGTTATTCGGCTCACACAACAGGACAAGGTCGGTTTCCGGGGTAATGGCGTCCAGGAATTTTTCATCCACGGCGAACTCCGTTTCCGGGTACAGAAGATATTCTGACACCGCACAGTCCACGCTGCGCAGGGCGGCGGCATATTCCGCAAAGGTAGGGGCCGTGATCAAGGCACGGCGGGGCTTTTTGGCCAGGGCCAACCGCCAGATCAGATCCGCCGCCCCGTTACCGCAAAGGACCCACTTTGCCGGCAGGTTCCGGCTTTTGCCGATGGCGGCGCACAGTTCCCGGCACAGGGGGTCCGGGTAGCGATCCTGCCCGGCAGCGGCTTCGGCAATGGCACGGCGTACCCCTTCCGGCAATCCCAACGGACTGATATTGGCCGAAAAGTCCAAGGGCATGGCGCCGTATTCCGCCGCAAATCCGGCCCAGTCACCCCCATGTGTCAGCTGTGGCATACCTGCCTCCTTTCTTGTACTGCTCAAAACAACATAAACCAGACGGCCCGCACCGCCAGCCCCACGGCCAGGGCCAGTACACTGGCCGTATACAGCATCCGGTTGGCCCGCAGAATATCCCGGGGTTCTATGGGACGTGTGGGGTCTCCGATGGTGGGTTTCTCATACAATTGGCCGAAATAGAAAGCAGGCCCCGCCAGCTGTACTCCCAAAGACCCCGCGCAGGCCGATTCGGTCTGGGCGCTGTTGGGGCTGGCATGGTTGCGCCGGTCCCGCCGCCAGATGGCAAAAGCCTGCCCGGCATTCTGCCCGGTCAGCCCGGCAGCAGCAATCCAGAACAGCGCCGCCAGACGGGCAGGCAGATACCCGGCCACATCGTCCAGGTGGGCCGCCGCCCGGCCGAAATAGAGATACCGGTCGTTTTTGTAGCCCACCATGCTGTCCATGGTGTTGACGGCCTTATAGCACAAGGCCAGAGGCGCTCCGCCGATGAGCATGTACAGCAGCGGTGCCAGGACACCGTCGGAGAAGTTCTCGGCCACCGTCTCCACAGCAGCTTTGGTCACCCCTTCGGCGGAAAGAGCCTGGGTATCCCGGCCCACAATGCGCGCCACCGCCTGCCGGGCACCGGGCAAGGTGTCGGTGGTGAGTTTTTGGTATACATTGCGGCTCTCTTTGGCCAGCCCCCGCACCGCAAGGGCCTGCCAACACCAGAAGGTCTGTACCGCAAAGCCCAACACCGGGTGCAGAGCCGCTGCCCCCAGGCAAACGGCACCGGAGATCAGCAGCGTGCCCAGAGGCAGAACCGCCGCCAGCACCCGCCCGGCCAGAAGCTGTCCTTGGGGGGTATCGGCAAACCGGCGGCGCAGGCGGGGTTCCAAGGCCGTGATGGCTTTGCCCATGAGTACCACCGGATGGGGCATCCATTCGGGGTCCGCCAGCAGCAGGTCCAGAAGAAATCCGCAAAGAATCGCCGCACACAAGATCATCGGGCGGCCTCTTTCGTATACTGCACCGTCTTGATCAGATGCAGGATGTGGTCTTTCTGCCAGTCACAGGCATCCAGCAGATATCCGCCCGCGTTGGGGGCGCACCACTGGTAATACTCCTTGTGGGGCACTGCGTACCGCTCCATCACCGACATCTGGGTACCGCCGTGGGCCACAATGACCATCACTTCCCTGCCCTGCGCCAGATTTTCCTCCACCAGTTTGGAGAAGGCCGCGCAGGTTCGGTTGCAGAAATCGGTCTTGCGCTCCCCGTCCGGGCAGGTGGTTTCACAGTTGGCCTGTACCCAGGCCAGGTAATCGGGGTCGTGTTCCATCTCCTTGTAGTTGCGGCCTTCAAAGCTGCCGAAGCACATTTCCCGCAGATCCTGCACCTGTACCTGTTTTGCTCCGGGGAAAAGAATTTCCGCCGTCTGCCGGGCCCGGGTCAGGGGGCTGACGTAGACGAGGTCGGTGGTGAAATCCGCCTGGCGCAGCATGGCAATGCCTTCGGGAGACAGGGGGATATCCCGCTGCCCCTGATAGCGCTTCTCGGTGTTATAGATGGTCAGACCATGGCGCAACAGATAGATTTTCATTGAGGAAGATCTCCTTTCAATACAAGCGGCAATCCGCAAAAAACCCGCACCACCGTATCTGCCCGGGCCGCCAGCAGGCAGCCAAGGCGCCCGGCGGCTTCCCGGGCGGCGCGCTGGGCCGGGTCGGTAGGCACCACGCCGCCGCCCACTTCGGTGATGGTAATCACGGCATATTGAGCAGCCAGGCGGTCCGCCAAAGCGGGCAGGTCCGGACAGTTTTCCGCAAGAGTCTGGGCATTCAGGCAGACATGTTCTGCAAAGGTGGCCGCATCCGGCCAGAGGGTACGAGCAAAGTCGGTCTTGCCCGCAAACAGAGGTCCGGTTATCAGAATCACAGCGCCCACCCCCAGAACCATTGTGCGGCGGTGAGGGCCGCCAGCATCCAGAATTCCGCCCGCTGCACAAACCAGCCGGCCAGGTCGCCGCTGATGCCGCCGAACTGCCTCTGGGCCGTGCGGTGGTAGTGCCAGAACACCAGCAACGCCGCAACGGCAGCCAGTCCGCCGCCCCCCAGCACCAGCAGCAGGCACAAAAGGACACAGACCACCGTCAGAATCCGGCGTACCCGGTCCCGGTCCGCGGTGGTGGCAAAGGTATGGGCAAGCCCCGTGTTTTTGGCCAGGGGAAAACTGGTCACCGCCAGCCCGGACAAAGCCCGTTCCAGGGTGAAGCACACCCCCATGCAGAATCCGGCAGCAGGGGTGGGGTCGATGGCAGCGCACAGCCCCAGGGTGGCCACAAAATAGCTGCACAGGCGGATGACCGCGAAGGCGCCACAATGCGGGTCGGCCAGGATGGCCTGCTTTCTGGCCGGATCGGCACAGCTTGCCAGGGCGTCACAGGTATCGGCATAGCCGTCCAGATGGATACCGCCGGTGATAAGCACCGGGATCAGACACAACCCGGCAGCACGCACCAGCACCGGCAGGGCGAAATACCCACACAGCCAGGCCCAGGCATACCACACTAGTCCGCACACCACCCCGATGAGAGGAAAGGCGCACATGGCATACCGCATGTTGCGCTCATTCCATTGGGGTTGGGGCATGGGCAGGGCACTGAACATTCCAAAGGCCACCGCAATCGTTTCAAACAGGACCATACACAGGTTCCTTTCCCTTATAGTAGACCGGACATCCGGCCACGACCTCACATACATTGTCCGCCCGGGCCGCCAGACGGCGATGCAAAGCGGCGAGCAGTTTCAGATAGTCCACCGTATCCCCCGCGTAATCGGTACCGCCGCAGAACAATTCATTGCCCACCACAATGAGGTCGGTACACTGGCGGTACAGATCGTCCAGGCCGCGGGTTACGGCCTGCAGGGTATATTCTCCCGCTCCATCGGGGTCATACCGCTCATTGGCCGCCAGGTTGGTGAGGTCTTCCAGCAAAACGGCCCCCGGAGCAGCCAGGCTGAGCCCGGCCAGGTTGCGGGGGCATTCCAATGTGAGAAATCCCCGCCCGGCCCGCATGACCCGGTGACGCTCCACCCGGCGGCGGCATTCTTCATCCCACACCTGCATGGTGGCCAGATAATACCGGGGGCCCGGGCACGCGGCCAGCAGCTTTTCGGCATAAGCGCTCTTGCCGCTTCCGGCGCCGCCCACCACAAAGGTCAGCATTCTGTTCCCTCCTGGGGGGTATAGGCCTGCATACCATAATCCGAAAAGGTGGAGCCGTGGTAGACCGCCAGCGCCATATCCAGCAATGGAATGGCCGCCAGGGCACCGGTGCCCTCCCCCAGGTGCATACCGGCGGTGATGAGCGGTTCTTTGTGCAGAGCTTCCAGCAGCAGCCGTCCGCAGGGTTCGGCGGAACAGTGGCTGGCAAAGACTGCCTTGGCGGCAACCGGGCACAACCGAACGGCACACAGGGCTGCCGCCGCCGTGATGACCCCATCCATGAGCACCGGCACACGGTACAGAGCGCCGCCCAAAAACAGCCCGCACAAACCGGCAATATCCAGCCCGCCCACCTTGGCCAGCACATCCAGAGCATCAGCAGGGTCCGGCCGGTTGACTGCCAGGGCCTGCCGGATGGCGCGGACCTTGCGGGCAAGGCCCGTATCGGAAAGGCCCGCCCCCCGTCCGGTGACGGCGGCGGGGTCCAGTCCCAGCAGCGCGCAGGTCACGGCGGTGGCAGTGGTGGTATTGCCGATGCCCATCTCCCCCGCCGCCAGCAGTTGAGCGCCCGCCTCTTTTTGGGCGCGGGCCAGCTCCATTCCTTTCACAACCGCTTCGGCCACCTGTTCCCGGGTCATGGCCGGGCCCCGGGCTATGTTGCCGGTGCCGTCGGCCACCCGGGCGTTGACCACACCGGGCAGTTCCGGCGGATTGAGAATGCCCATATCCACCGGAAGCACCGTACACCGGGCCACCGCTGCCATACGGCAAGCGGTGCTGTTGCCTGCCGCCAGCTGCCGGGCCACCACGGCTGTGACCTCGCTGCCGGTCTGGCTGACACCTTCAGCCACCACCCCGTTATCGGCGCAAAATACCAGCAGTGTCCGCCTGGAAAGGCAGAGTTCAGCGCTGCCGGTGAGGGCGGCCATCTCCTCGATCATAGGCTCCAGCAATCCCAGTCCGCCCAAGGGTTTGGCGCAGGCATCCCAATGGGCATGGGCTGCCCGACGGGCCGGTTCCTCCGGCGGGGTAATGGTATTCACCAGGGACCAGAGCTGTTTTTCCTGCATGTTCATTCGTCCTTTTCGCCTTCTTTGGCAGGATAATTGCGGGCTGCCGCTGCAAAGCGGCGGGTCATCTGGGCATTACCCGCAAAGTACAGATGAGAAAACGCCGCATACAGCGTCGGGGTCGTGAACCCGCACAGCCATCTGCGGCCGGATACCGGCTTGACCGCTTCAAAGGCCTCTCCGTTTTCGGTGCTGTCCCAGTAGTGGAATTCGTGTACCGGGGTGCTTTCCCCCTGACGGAACAAGAGGCTCCCCTGCCGGGCGGTCAGCTCCGCATACCCGAACCGGACCAGCTTGTCGGTGCGCAGACCGTGACCGGGCAGCACCCCCACCATGGGAAAGGTCTGCCCTTCCTGGTCCTGTAACGACTGCCCCAGATAGAGAAAGCCGCCGCACTCCGCCACGGTGGGCAGTCCCCCCTGTACGGCGTGCAGTTCCGGGTATCCCCCCGGCAGGTACAGTCCGCCGATCTCCGGGGGCAGGGCTTTCTCATGCAGCGGACTGAAAAAGACCGGCTCCAGTCCGGCGCGGCAGAAAGCCTCAACGGTTTCGGCGTAGGTAAAGCAGAAAGCCTCGTCCCGGGCCACCGCCACCCTGGCCATGGCCTGGGGATAGGGGCGGCGGGGCGCGGTGCGCTCCTTGGTGGAAAAGACGGTCTCGAACCGCTTCCAGTCCATGGTCTGCAGGACCACCGCCGCAATGGCATTGATACGGGCTCGCAGGTCCACGATTTCCATGGCCGTGTACAGACCCAGATGGCGGCTTTCAAATTTAGCCTCCGGGGTGGAGGGCAGATACCCCAGCACCGGCACCCCGGTCTTTTCTTCCAGCGCCGGGGCCAGGGTGCGGTAAAGGCTTTCGCTGCAATCGTTGAGGAATACCCCCGCCACATGGCTCTGGGGTACAAATTCCGCCAGTCCCCTGATGGTGGCGGCCAGGGTCAGGCTGGCCCCTTTGGGACGCAGCACCAGCAGAACCGGCATACCCAAGGTGTGGGCCAGATGCCAGGCGGAGGCGTCGGTGGTGGTACCGCCCACCCCGTCATAGAAGCCCATAACGCCTTCACACACAGCGGCCCCGTGCCCGGTCACCGCATCGGCATACAGGCTGCGCACCGTGGCTTCGGAGGACAGGTAGAGGTCCAGATTGTGGCTTTCCACCCCCAGAATGGCACGATGGAACATCGGGTCGATATAATCCGGCCCGCATTTGAAGGCGCAAGGGTCATGCCGGCGCCGTTTGAGGGCGGCCAGCAAGGCGCAGGTCACCACTGTTTTGCCGCTGCCCGAGGCAGGGGCCGCTACCATACATTCAATCATCGCAGTTCCCCGTAATTACAAAAATCGGATTCTGTGCCGTGAGCATGTGTACCCGGCCCGCAGCCTTGGCGGTGCTCACCGCCAGCTGGGTCACCTTTGGTTCAATGCCATGGGCCTGCAGCGCCTGCATGGCGGCACAGACACTTTCCAGCGCAATGGCCGTCATGCACAGGCGAGCAGCGGGATTCCTGGCCAGGACTGTATCCACAATGGCCTGCATACTGCCCCGACTGCCACCGATAAATACGGCGTCCGGTGCGGGCAGTGCAGCCAGGGCGTCTGGGGCCGTTCCCGGCACAAGCTCCAGGTTCCAGGCGGCAAACTTCTGCCGGTTGGCCCGGATCAGCTCACAGGCTTCGGGCACACACTCCACCGCAAACACCTGCCCCTGCCGGGCCACCGCCGCCAGTTCCACGCTGACACTGCCGGTACCGGCCCCCACATCCCAGACGACGGCATCCGTGGCCGGGGCCAGGCAGGCCAGCACAGCGGCGCGGACCATCTGTTTGGTCATGGGTACCTGGCCGCGGATGAACCAGCTGTCCGGCCAGCCGGGGGTGCGCTCCAGCCCCCTGGGTGCCGGTTCCGCCAGCAGCACCGATAGCGGAGAGAACGATTCTTCCGCGCATACGGCAGCCGTGGAGGCGGTCACTTTTTCCGCCTCCGTGCCCAAGTCCTCCCCCACCGTCACCGGCAGAGTGCCCAGCCCGGCCTGCACCAGTTGGGCGCACAGCGCCGCCGGGCCCAGGGTACCCCCGGTGAGGAAAAAGGCCGGCCGCCCCTGCATGACGGCGGCAACGGCGTTACAATGTACGCCATGCGCACTGACCAGGTTCCAGTCCTGCCACGGCCGCCCCAGAGCCGCCGCCAGCAGCTGTACACTGGAAATGCCGGGCAATACAGTGACCTCTTTTTCCTGCAGCAGAGGCAACAGGCTGCGGCAGCCGGAATAAAACCCGCTGTCTCCGCTGTACGCCACCACACAGGGTTTATCCCGGTTTGCCTCCAGCCCTTCCAGAATGGCCCGCGGCTTGGTGGCAGCCACACGGTTGGCGGTACAGTTTTCCGGCAGCTGCGCCAGCAGGCGCCTGGCCCCGATGATGCAGCCTGCCTCCAGCAGGGCCTGTTCGGCCGCTTTCGTCAGGGTGAGGGCATCCCCGCTGCCGGTGCCCAGTAAGGTAATCTTCATGGAATCAGTCCTTTACAGTAGGCAAGGATTTCGTCTTCGGTCTCGCCTGCGTCGGCGGGACGGCGGATGACCATCAGCGTTACTCCGGCTGCCTGGGCTGCCTGGGCTTTTTCGGCAAAGCCGCCCTGGGTACCGCCGTCCTTGGTGACCAGATACCGGATGTCAAACTGATGCAAAAGTGCCAGGTTCAGTTCCGCCGAAAACGGTCCCTGCATGGCGAGGATGTTGCGGTGAGGGATGCCCGCTGCCTCACAGGCATGCAGGCTTGCGGCGACAGGCAACACCCGGGGATACAGTCGCCCAGCCCCCAGCCCCGCAAAGGCAGACAGTTCCTTGGCACCGGTGGTAAGCAGGACGTTGCCCGTGGTGTTCTGCAGCAAGGCCGCAGCGCCGGCGGCATCCGGGGCGATCAGGCTGCCCGCCGGCAACGGGCTGGCCGGACGCAGCAGCCGCTTACAGGCCACCTTTGCCAGAGCAGCCGCCTGCTGGATGTTGGCGGTGGCCGCCGCAGCATAAGGATGGGTAGCGTCGATGCACAGGTCCGCCCCCCGCAGCAGTTCGGCCATGGCGGGCGGTTCCATACGGCCGGTGTGGACCGTGATGTTGGGCGCTGTGCCCTGCTCTTCGGCTCCGTATTCGGTGGCTACGCAGACGGTGACCCGGGCTCCCAGCCCGGCCAGGGCATGGGACAGACGGCGGCCCTCGGTGGTGCCGGAGAAAAGAACGATCCTCACGGGCGGTACCCCCGGGGCGTGACCATCCATCCTTCCTTCATCCGGGTGGAATCGGAACCGATGAACACGGTGGTGAACATATCCATGGGAGCGTGTTCCAGCTCGGCCAGCGTCAGGGTCCGGGCCTCCTGGCCGTCCCGGCCGATGTTGCGCACATACCCGCAGCAGGTGCCGGGGGCCTTGCCCGCCCCCAGCAGAATCTGCACCGCCTTTTGCAGGTAATCCGCCCGCTTGCGGGAACCGGGGTTATACAGGCAGAGGGCAAAGTCGCCCTTGGCCGCACAGACCAGACGGTTTTCGATGACCGGCCAGGGCGTGAGCAGATCGGACAGGGAGATGACACAGAAATCATGGCCCAGCGGCGCTCCCAGCACCGCCCCGCCGGACAACGCCGCCGTGATACCGGGCACCACCTCGATCTCCACGCCGGGGTACTCCCCTGCCAGTTCCAGCACCGGGGAAGCCATCCCGTACACCCCCGCATCCCCGCTGCACACCATGGCGGTGGGGATTCCCTGCTGCGCCGAGGCCAGGGCATGACGGCAGCGGTCGAGTTCCTGTTTCATGGGGGTGGTAAAGTACTCCTTCTCCGGGTAGAGGGGCCGTACCAGATCCACATATACCGAGTATCCGCAGATCAGCTCTGCCGTTTCCAGGGCCGTCCGGGCCTGGGCGGTAAGATACCGGGCATCCCCGGGGCCAAGGCCCACCACAAAAAGTTTATTCATCCTGCCATCTCCAATCCGGGGCGTACGGCTGCAAAGCCAGGGCCATGGTGACCCCGTTGCCCGCGTTCTTTTTGCTGTACAGTGTCCCGCCCGACGCCAGCACGGCGGAGCGTTCACACACATTGTCCACCCCTGTGATCTTCTGCACAAAGGCGCTGGCGGTAAAGTTGCCCTGCACGGCAGCCAGGGCGGCGGCCGGGTAGGTGCGCAGCGGCCAGCCGTGGGCAGCGCAGAAAGAAATAAGGCCCGGTTCCTTCTGTTTCAGGTCGATGCTGGACACGGCACAGATGGCCTGAGGACAGATGCTTGCTTTTGCCAGCATCCGGTCCAGGGCTTCCTCCAACGCCTCCCGGGAGATACCTTTGCGGCATCCCACCCCCAGCACCGCAATGCGGGGCACCAGCTGCAGTACTTCCCGCCCGCGGCTGCGCAGGCTCAAGCGGAAGGTACAGTCCTTGCTTTCGCAAAGAGTCACACTGGCGGGCGGGTCCCCGGCAATGGGAAACTCCGTGTGCAGCCCCGCCGTTTTTCCAGCCAACAGGGCGGCGGACACGATTTTGATCTGTTCGAGGCGAAGGACGGCACAGTTCTGGCGTCTGGCCCACTCATCCACCGCAAACACGCCATTCACATCGGTGGCGGTGGTAATGACCGCCTGTGCCCCGCACAGGCCCGCAATGCGGCGGGCCAGATCGTTGGCGCCGCCCAGGTGGCCGGACAAGACCGGCACTGCCCAGCGGGCCCCCTCATCCACCACGACCACCGCCGGGTCCCGGGTTTTGCTTTTCACATGGGGCGCAATGGCCCGCACCGCGATTCCTGCGGCCCCCACAAAAACCAGGGCGCCCGCCCGGGGAAAGTGTTCCGACGTCCATTGGGACAAGGACAAGGGGCAGCCGCACCGGGAAGCCCGGCCGCCCAGGGCCCCGGCCAGGGTCTCGGCCAGGTGTTGGCCTCTATCGGTGAAGGCCAGCAATTCAACGGGTCCTGCGCTCATTGGTCGGTCCCTTTCCGGTATCCGGTGGTAAAGGTGGGGTCATACAGCCGGCTGCGGTCATATTGTTTGCCCAGAAAGTCCCCCACCAGCACCAGGGCGGTGCGGGAGATGCCGTTTTCCTGCCCGCAGGCCGCCAGGGTCCCCACGGTACAGCGGACCACCTTTTCTTCCGGCCAGGAGGCTTTGTACACCAGGGCGGCAGGGGTTGCCTCGGTGTAGGCCCCCTGCAGCAGAGCCTGCTGTACCCCGGGGAGCATCCCTGCAGAAAGGAAGATCACCATGGTGGCGCCATGGGTGGCCAGGGCAGCCAGGCTTTCCCGCGCAGGGACAGGCGTACGGCCAGCCAGGCGGGTGATGATGACACTCTGGCTGACACCGGGCAGGGTGTACTCCGCATCCAGGGCCGCAGCAGCCCCGCAGAAGCTGGACACCCCGGGGGTGCTCTCATAGGGGATGCCTTCCCTGTCCAGAACGTCCATCTGTTCCCGTACCGCCCCGTAAAGGCAGGGATCCCCGGTGTGCAGGCGCACAGTCATGTGATGTTGGGATTCCTGTTCCCGCATAATGTCCAGCACCTGTTCCAGGGTCAGTTCCGCGCTGTTATAGATGGCGCAGCCCGGCTTGGTCAGTCCCAGCAATGCCGGATTGACCAGGCTGCCCGCGTAGATCACGCAGTCGGCCCGGCCCAGCAGGTCGGCGCCCCGCACCGTGATCAGGTCCGGTGCTCCCGGACCGGCTCCCACAAAGTGAATCATGGCCTCTTCCTCCCCTGTCATTTGACCAGAATGGTGGCGAAATACCCGGCGCTCCCTTCCGGGCGTTCCCGGGAAAGATCATTCCAGACCTTCTCTTCCGGCAGGCCGCAGTTGCAAACGAGGGCGCTTTGTTCCAGCAGGCCCGCCTGTTCCAGTTCGTCCAGGACCCGGGGCAGCTGGCGGCCGCTCTTCATCAGGACCTTGGCACCGGGGGCGGCCAGCGTTTCCTGCAACGGGATACTGCCCGGGGCGACGGTCAGCGGCGTATCCATGCCGCCGGTTAGCGGCCGGTTGAGCCGGGCCGCCACTGCGCAGAAGCTGGGCACCCCCGCGACCATGGCAGTACGGTAGCCCTGCTCTTCCAGAATGGACTGCAGATACCCAAAGGTGGCATACACCGAAACGTCCCCCAGATTCAGCATGGCCACATCCTGACCGGCATCCAGATACCCCCGCAGCGTTTCGGCGGCGGCTTCATGGGCGCGGCGGCGCTCGGCTTCCTCATGGCTCATGGTGAAATGCAGCGGCACGATGACCTTGCGGCTCAGATCCACCGCCTGCCGGGCGATTTCCAGGGCCAGCATCTCCCCGCTTTTGGTCTGGGGCGCGGCAATCACCGGACACCGGCGCATGATGCGCATGGCCTTGAAGGTGAGAAGTTCCGGGTCCCCCGGTCCTACGCTGACCCCGTACAGAGTTCCTTTTATCGTTTCCACTGTGCAAGTATCTCCTTTGCGGTATCGGTCAGGCCCAGCGGGCCGTATTGGTTGGAAAAAAGCAGGGCTCCGGCGCGGCAGGTATCCCCTGCCCGGCGCTGCAGATGCCCGGCAATGGCAGTGAGCAGGCTGTCCAGCACCGCCCGGCGCAGACCGGCTTTGTCCAGCAGGTCCAGGCAGGCGTCGGTGGTGGCGGCTTCCAGCAGGGCGGCACAAAGTTCCTGCCCGCCCCCGCAGACAGCGGCATGGGCGCAGAACAGCTCGGTGCGGCAGTCGGCATAGCGGGAGTGGGTGTTCATGATGCCCCCCGCCAGCTTGACCAGCTTGCCGATATGTCCCACCAGCAACAGCTGCTCAAAGCCTTCGGCAGCGGCCATATCCAGGGCGTCACCGATAAAGTTGGAGCACTTGACCACCGGAACGTCCAAGGCATCCAGCCCCTGAGCATGCAGGAAATCGGTGCCGTAGTTGCCGGGGGTCAGGATGAGGCGGCGGCTCCGGGCGGCGGCCTGGCGGATCTCCAGCGCCAGGGTATCCACCAGGGCCTGTTCACTCATGGGTTCCACCACCCCGGAAGTGCCCAGCACAGAGAGCCCGCCTTCCACCCCCAGTTTGGGATTGAAGGTCTTTTGGGCAGCTTCGGCCCCGCCGGGAATGCGGATTTCCACCCGCAGCCCTCCGTCGTAGCCGCAGCGGCGGCAGACCTCCCGGACTTCCTGCTCGATCATGCGCCGGGGCACCGTGTTGATGGCGGCTGCCCCTACCGGCTGGTCCAGACC
>CAUEKL010000028.1 GCA_959018215.1 uncultured Gemmiger sp. | reverse complement strand
TCCCTGGAGGAAGCCCTGGCCGCCGGCAATGCCGGGGAGAGGGGCTGGGCGCTGTCCGGGCCGGGAATGAGGTAGAGGGCGGTGTCGTTCAGGCAGAAGCAGAACCGCAGGGGCGCGCCCCCGGTGGGCAGCCGGATGGTACCCTGCACACAATCCCGGTAGGCGGCGGCCCGGCAGTAGCGGATGTTTTCCAGGGCGGCGGCCAGGGCCCGCCGGTGGGAGATGCCGGGGCAGCGGGACAGTTCGGCGGCGCTTAGCACAAAGACGCTGCCCCGTTGCCCTGCCGCCGTGTGCAGCCGTCCGGCGGGGTCCAGGCGATAGCGGCGCATGGCGCATCCTCCTTTTTTGGACTTCGGCCAGAGTATGGGCCGTCCCGGCCCGGCCTAAACCCGCCGCCCCCCGCATACCGGAGCCGAAACCGCATATACTGGCAGAGGGTGATGCTGTTATGCACAAACAAGGGTGGAAAAATATCGCGTTCTGGATCATCGTGACCGAGGCGGTGGGGGCTTTTTCCGGCTGGCTGAGCCGGGACGGGGCTCAGCTCTACGCCGAGCAGATCAACAAGCCGCCGTTCTCGCCGCCGGGGATCGTCTTTCCCATCGCCTGGGCCATCCTGTATGCCCTGATGGGGTACGGAGCTTCCGTCATCGACCGCAGCCCGGAGTCCGAAGCCCGCACCAAGGCCCTGAGCATCTATCTGGTGCAGCTGGGGTTCAACTTCTTCTGGAGTCTGATCTTCTTCAACGGGCAGTGGTACGGGTTCGCCTTTTTCTGGCTGGCGGCGCTGTGGACCATGGTGTTCGTGATGATCCGACGGTTCCAGAAGGTGGATGTGTGGGCCGCCCGGCTGCAGTGGCCCTACCTGGCCTGGCTGACCTTTGCGGGGTATCTCAACCTGGGCGTGTGGATTCTGAACTGATGTACAAAAAAGCGGCGGCGGACGAAAGTCCGCCGCCGCGCTGTTTTTCATGCGGTGGGAAAGGAAAGAAGCATCTGCCGTTCCCGCAGAGGCCCCTCCCCCTGGGTGAGGCCGGTGTCCCGGAAGCCCCGGGACGCATAATACCCGATGGCGTGGGCGTTGCTGTCCAGCACCCACAGGGCGGCCCGGGTACAGCCGCCGGCTTGCAGGGCGTCCGGAGCCGATTGCAGCAGCCGGGTGCCGATGCCTTCCAGCCGGTGACGGTGGCCGGTCCGGGAGAAGCACCGGGCGGAAACAGCGGGTCTGGCAGCGGGTTCGTTTGAAAACATGGCAAGGTTCCTTTCTTGCAGTGGGAAAAGCGGGCCGGGAGGGGGAAAGGTCTATCCGCCTCCGGGTCCGCCACGGGAGTCTTGCGGAAAATCGGGGCAGTAGCCCTGGCGCTGCAGCTGGGGCAGGCTCAGAAAGATGGCCCGGGGCCACAGACGGTAAAATTCGATGCGCTGCAGCAGGGCGGTCACGTCCAGGTAGGTCCGGGTTCCGTTTACCTCCACCATATTCCAGGCGTGGGGAATTCCCCGGACGGAACCGGTGATGACGGCGCAGTCCAGCGCCTGGCGCTGACACAGGAACAGGAACAGTTTGGCCACCCCTTCACAGACGGCGGAATGGCGCAGGGTGGGCCCGGCCGCCGTGTGGTCCCAGAAGGCGCTGCCTGAGTTCCGGTAGCGGGTGGAGGCAGCGATCTCCTCCGCAATCCGGAAATAGGTCTGCTCCCGGGTTGTGCAGCGGCGGCAGATGTCTGCCAGCGCGGCAGCCCGGACGTCCATGGTGCGGCGGACAGCGGCGGAGGTGGTGGGGTCCAGCATCAGGCGGAACACCAGCGTTCTCTGAGAGGGAAAGGCGGTGCGCAGATGATACTTCCAAAAATCCACAAAAAACAGCTCGGGGTGATCCAGGTGGACCGCCTGGACAACGGACTGGACCTGGGCGGGAAGGAGAGAGTGGTCAAGGGCAATTTGTTCCTGCCGGTCCAGGAGGCCGCAGACGATCTGCCGGTAGAGCTCCTGCCCGGCGGGAAAGAGCAGACTTCGGTAATAGGCCGGAGGGATCATGGGACAGGTCTCCTTTCCTGGCTACCACTCATTGCCGCAGGTGTCACAATGCCACACCGGGCGCCCGTCGGCCATTCGTTCGCTGATCTGCCGCCCCAGGCAGACCGGGCACCACTCCGCCTCCACGCTGGTAAACAGGTCACCGTTGGAAAGGGCACGGGTGTGCAGGTTGGACGGTTGGAAGCCGGGGCGGGGCAGAATCCGGGTGCTGCGGGGGCGATATCCCGGTGTGGGACGGATGCGATCACGGCGGTCCATGGCACGTCACCTCTTTTCAGCTTTTTTTCACCTTCTGCTTGCGGCGCTTCTTGCGCTTGCGGGGTTTCTTGACCTTGAGGGGCTTGCCCTTGAAGATGCGGAGACCGGGAACGGCCGGGGCAGCCTCCTCCAGCAGCATGACGGCGGGCACTTCCTCGGCCTGGCCGCCGGCATAGGCACGCCAGATGCCGGTGCAGGGATTCAGGACCACCGCGTATTGTTCCGGGCGGGGGTACTTGAGCGCCTGCTGCTCACGGTCGATGGAGCTCATAAACACAGGCAGATCGTTGGGATGGGTATGCCACCAGCCCAGGATGCAAAGCTGTTCGGCCAGAGCGGGATCGCTCCGGGCCAGCTTTTCTTTCAGGGCCCAGAACTGGCGCTGAAGCCGGATCTCCTCCATGCCGCTCCACTCGATATAGCCGGGGGTGCGGGTTTCCGCCTGGGCTTCCAGCACCTCCAGGACTTCGGCCTGGAAGGGGCGGCCTTCGGCGTCGCGGATGTGGCGGCCGATGAGCAAACCGCCCTGTTCACAGCGGTTTCTGGGAAAATCTTTGCGCAGCCAGCCGATGAGCTCCCGCTGACGTCTGGCTGCGCGGGGCGTATAGAGCAGCAGGCGGGGAGCAAAGCTGGACCAGGGGCCGGTCTGGGTGCCCGGCAGAGGCTGGAAACTCTTTTGGGACAGGTCAATCATGGAAGAACCTCCTTGGATGGGCGGTGGTATGCGGTCAGCCGCCGGCAAACACGTTCAGCAGCAGAAGAAGCAGATAGAAGATAAGGCCAATGAGAGCAATGGCAATCGCCATGCCGATGATCCAGAGAGCGGCCACCAGCAGGTAGGGAACCAGGGTGGGAACCAGAACCAGCTGCCAGCCGTCCGGGGAGGATCTCCACATCCGGCGGCAGTAGCCACTGCAGAACAGGACCAGGGCCGACGCTATGCTGGCGGCGGCAAAAAAGGTCAAGCAGGGCTGGGGCTGGCGGACAAAGACGGCTTTCTGGAAAAAGGGCAGTACACCGGGAAAGCAGAAGGGCAAAAAGGTCAGGGCAACGGACAGGACCAGCAGTACGAAAAAGAGCAGCAGGGAGCGGTCGTGCCGGGGCCGGACGTGGCAGCTGACAGGAGGCAGGATCACCGGGGCGGTCCGGAAGGGACGGGCACCGCACAGCGGGCAGCAGTTGTCGGTGACAAACTCTGTCTTGATGACGGCCCGGCAGTGGCTGCAGCGGACCACCCGGTCCCCCACACGGTAGGGGGCGTAGGTGACCTCGTCGCGCTCGTCGCGGAACTGGGTCTGCAGGTCGTGGGGGGTCAGGACGGTCTCACCGGTCATGGCGTTTTACCTCCTTTACGCATGGATTGGGCTGTGGATGGTTTCAGCCGGGCAGATGGGGCATGACTTCCTTCAGATCGCCGGTCAGCTCCAGGAACAGGGACTCTCCGGTTCCGTCTGCGGGAGCAAATTCCAGGATGTGCAGGGGCGGGATGCCCAGTTCAGCCAGGGGCATCTGCAGCAGACGGGGTTCGTCCTGCCGGGAAAAAGTGTGCTTGAGGGTGGCGTGAGAGAGCATCAGGGGCCGGTTGGGGGTCAGGTGGGCACGGCAGCGCTCACAGAGCAGGTCCTCATCCCGGAGAGGCTGGGGACGGTACACGTCCAGTTCGGCGCCGCAGCTCTTGCAGGCGGCTTTGGTGACAAAACCGCGGTCGGCACATTCGTTGTCCTTGTACAGGGCGATGTAATAGTCCTGGTGGTACCGGGTGCTTGCCCAGTCCAGAGCCTCCTGCAGCGTCCAGCGGGCGGACAGGGGCGTCTCCTGCACGCCGCCGTGGGCCTCATAGCTGTCGTGGTGCTGGCAGTCGGAGCGGACGGGATACAGAACCTTGCGGAAGGTATTGGTTTCGGCGATGTACAGGAACATCCGGCCGTAGTCGGGAGCGGGAAATCCGCTGTCCGGCCGGTGCAGGGCATGGCTGATCTTGACGGCCTCGTGCGCTGCAAAGGCGCCCGCCGATGCGGCCGGAACAATGATGGTGGCAACGGTCTGGGTCTGGGCAGCGGTGCGGATGGTGACATCACAGCTGTTGCGGACCCGGTTCAGGGCGGCTTCCTCCTGGCGTTGGCTCAGGGTGCAGGCAAAGCAGGCGCAGTCCTCCCGGCCGGAGGAGACAAACACGTTCCAGTCAAAGCCGTTGATGCCCAGGTCGATGAAGGGCTTGTGCAGCAGCTGGCAGAGGTTGGACACCCACAGACGGGTCTGGTTGTTGTCCACACAGTTGATGACCAGGTCCACGTGGCGCAGGACGCCGTCCCCCAGCTGGTGGCAGATGTCGCCGGAAAGCCAGTCGGCACAGGCGCCGTGCGCCGTGCCCATGGCACAGAACCGCTGGGCGGCAGTGGGGGCTTTCGGCTTGCCCACATCCTGTTCATCAAACAGGACGGTGCGGCTGAGGTTGGAGGTGGAAATATGATCCAGATCCGCCACGAAAATATAGGGGAAGCCCATCAGGGCCAGGTTCTTGAGCACTTCGTTGGCAGTGGCGCCGGCCCCCATGACGGCGACCCGCGTCTGCCGGATCACGGCCTGGGAAAAGTGGGGGATGCGTTCCTGACGGTCGGTGACGCTTTCCGTTTTGATACGGGACATGAGGCAAACGCTCCTTTCTGTGTGCCGCGGAAGGGGTGCCGGCGGACCGGCACCCCTTCAACGGCGGGTTACTGGGAGATCAGCCGGTCTTGCGGGGCAGAACGCAGCCGCCTTTGCCGGGCAGAGCCAGGTCCAGGATGTCGCCGTCCACGACGCCGTTGTCAGCCAGGCTGCGGCTCAGGTCCAGGGCGGTCTCCTGACCTTCCTTGCTGACCACCCAGCCGGCGGTCTTGTCCAGGCTCATGCGGTCGCTGAACTGCTGCAGCAGATCCTCCAGAATGATGTCGTCCTGGGTGGGAATCTGGTGCTTCTCGCTGCCATAGCGGATGATGATGGTGATTTCTTTCATGGTAAATCCTCCTTTGTGTTGGTGATTCAGCGTTTCGGATGGGGAAAATCGGTGCGGCCGCAGGGGTAGGGCGGGTTCCGGCGGCTCTGCTTCTGTTTCCAGTCGGCGGCGGCCAGGGGATTGGCCGGGCTGTTGGGATCGACGCGGGCCGGGTCAAAGGCCAGAACCCGCCCGATGTTGATGACCAGTTTCCAGAGATGCGGCTCCCGGGCCCAGAGATTCCCCAGGCAGAAATCCCCGCTGGAGTAAATGTTGGGGTTATAGGGAACCTGCCCTTTGATGACCGAGGCTTTGGGCGTTGCGTTGGGGGCGGACGGCATGGTGATCGTCACAGTGGTTTTGTCCTGCTTGACCAGATGGCCGGACGGATCTTTCACCATGGTGGTCACATGATAGTCCACGATGTATTGGCGGGGCGGCCATTGGGAGTCAGCCCTTTTCCAGGAAAAGAGTGTGTTAAAGGGAATGCGGCATAATTCCTCGTACTCATTTCCAAGGCGCAGCTCCCACTGACGGGCTGTCATCATAAATGGAACACCTCCTTTTCTTTCCGGGTCGGATCAGTCGTCGTAGAAAATCGCTTTACAGCGCTCACAGACGTACTTCCAGTGCACACCGTCCTCGCTGCACAGAGGGTGCGCAATAAAACCGCAGTAGGGGCATTTCATAGAACATTCTCCTTTCGTTGATGGGATGGTCGTGATTCAGTCGTCCACGATTCCGGTGCCGTCGCAGGCTTTGCAGGTGACGACGCCGCTGCCCTGACAGTAGTAGCAGGTGTCGCCCAGAAGTTTGCCGTCTCCGCAGCAGCGGGGGCAGGTGACCTGGCCGCAGCCGCCGCAGGTTTTGCAGGTATGTGCCATTTGTATCAATCCTTTCTGTTGGTTTGCAGTAGGGGGAAGGAGGAGAATCCGGGAACGGCCGATTCATCCGGGCTGTTGCCCGTCCGCACGGTCCGTTCCGGAACCTCTGTACATAGTTTGCCACATCCCAGGCAGGCTTCTTTTTAGGGAAACCGCCTGCCGGCAGGGATTACCGCATAAAACCGGTGCGGTGCCGGTTGGTGCCCAGGAGAGCGGTCTCCGCGGCCAGGAACATTGGCTCGGTCACAGGGACGATCTCCTCCGTCGGCTGGGAAAGGGCCACATGCAGGGCCGCTTCCAGGACCTCCTCGATCATCTGCTGGTGCTGGCGCAGGGAGGTCACGCCCTGACGGACCAGGCGCTCAATATGAGCATCCATCAGGCCGTAATCGAAGCGGATGAGGCTGTACAGCTCATTGGAAAGCTGCTTGTCCACGTATTTTCGGGCGATGGACTTGATGCGGGCGGCATCCGCGTTGGGAAACCGGATCACCGTACAGCGGTCGGCCAGGATGGGGGAGACCATCTGCAGGTCGTTGGCGGTCATGAACTTGGGGCAGTATTCCAGCCCCACCAGGGTGGTTCCCAGGTAGTTGTCATACACCGAATCACAGGATTCGTCGGTGATGGACAGCAGCTGATCGTCCACACTGGCACGGGTGAGGTTGCGGGAGGCCTTGTCAATCTCGTCGAACAGATAGACGAGGAGCAGGCGGCCGGCCCGCAGGCGGCCTTTGGCAAGACTGCCTGCGTCGGCGTCCTGATAGGACCCGTTGTCTCCGGTCAGCCCGTGGCTGCCATCCGTCTGCGGGACCTTGATGACTTCCACAGGAAGCTGCAGGGCTTTCTCCAGCAGAAGGCGGACAGCGGTGGTTTTTCCGCAGCCCTTCTCCCCCACAATCAGGACGGGACGCATGTGACCGGTCTGGATGTAGGTGACCAGAATGGGCACCAGACGCTGGGCAAACTGGTCCGGGATGTCATTGTCCCGGCAAAAGTCCGTCAGGCTGTGGTAAAACTCCCGGGGAGAGAGGGCGGAGCGGAAAAAGTCCGGGACGGTCAGATGCATCTTGTTCAGCTGCTTCAGATACCGGAACAGCTTGAGGTCCGCGCGGGCGGAAGAAGCGGGCAGCCGCACCTGCATCTCCAGATCATGCAGACGCTCTTTGCCCTCCTTGGAAAGCCCGCACAGAGGCCGGTCAAACCAGCGGGTGGACTTTTTGGGGGCGGCCGGCGCGGGAGAGGGGGCGTCTGCCACCAGACGGAGAAGTTCCTGCCCGCTCATCGACGAAAGCCGGGCAAGGTCCTGCTTCCCGAACCCGAGGAGCAGGTCCCGGCGTTGCTGGGGCGTGAGGTTCTGCAGCATCTGCAGGACATCGGGAACAGCCATGTCAAAGCACCTCCTTTACCGGAAGATGAAAACGCGGACAGGATGCGCCCGGAAGCCGGAAAAGACGGATCATCCGTAGCATTCCAGCAGATAGTTCAGCAGCTTGCGGATGCGGGTACCGGGGCGAAGGCCCAGCGCCTGCAGCGCCCGGGTAATCTTCTCCTCGTTTTCGGGGGCGATGCGGGCGGGCAGGCATCCGGCCAGGTCACGGATCTGCTGGCGGACCACCTTGCGATAGTCCGGGGAAAGCTTCTTGCCGACGGCCAGGTCGGCATAGTGCTGGCCGTAGCTGTTCATGGTGGCTTCTGCCGCTTTCCAGTAGTGGACAAACGCTTCTTCCGAAAAGGCGCCGGAGAAACAGAAGGAATATTCGTACTTCTTTTCGCCCTTCTCATGGCTCATGGTAAGGGCGCCGTAGCGCAGCATATAGTTCTTCTCCTGGCAGAAGTGGTCGAGCAGGGACGTGCGGCCGGGGCGGTTGTTCACATTGAGGCAGAGCTCAATGCGGATGGAGCACAGGCTGTACTCGCAGATAAGGTGGCAGTCCGTATCCACTCCATGATTGGGACGGTTGACGAGGAAGACGGTGACATCCGGCTGGAGCTGGTGGGGCAGGGCAAACACGTTGAATTTGCGCAGGACCGCCTGCATGGACTTGACAACGGCCTTGCAGTAGGCGGCGTTGCTCTTGTAGTCACTGCGCAGGAGCACCCGCTTGCCCACAGGCAGATTGGAGGACGTGGAGCGGCGGGGCGTGCTGCCTTCCTCCTCATCGAAATCGTCCTCATCCTCGTCGTCGAGGTCGTCCTCCTCATCGGGGTCATCCTCGTCGTCGCCTTCTTCTTCCTCGTCTTCGTCCTCATCCTCATCGCCGTCTTCGCCGTCATCGGGATCGTCATCGGCGTCATACAGAACAACATCCTCGGTCTCCTCCTCGGAGGACTCTTCAGGGTCGCTCTGGGAATTCAAGGCTTCGCGGCGTGCACGGGCCAGGGCCAGCAATGCCAGGGAGAGGGCGGCCTCATCGGACAGGTCGTCGGACGGGGAGGGCAAAACCTCGCCGTCAAGGCGGGCACCGGAAAGAGGGGCGGAAGGGTCGGGGGTATGTCCAAACAGGTTCATAAAGTTCCTCCTTTATTTGCAGTGCGGCCTGCATGTGGTGGAATAGAAACGGGAAAGCTGCGGAGCGGCCCGGTGGGAACCCTCAGGGGAGGTAGCCGGAACCGCGGTCGGAATCGCTGTGATCGGGACCATGGGACTCACTGTTCCAGGTGCCGTCCTGGTAGTTGATGTTGAGATGAACGGCAGAATGGTCATCGTCCACAGGTCCGTCATAGAAGCTGATGTGGTCGTTGCCTTTTTTGTCGGTGGAGATCTTGATGGTGACACCTGCGTCATTGACGTAGTTTCCGTACTTGTCATAGCTACTCATATGGGATTCCTCCTTGAATGAATTTGGTTGGGATGTGCTGTATAACATCCTCTGATGCTATTTTATCATTGAAGGCGGAAATACCTTTTTAGGGGAGAGAAAAATACAGGAATTGATACTGATAATAAGGGAAATATCCGATACCTATTTGCTTTTTGGGCATAAAAAAGCCGCTGCAGGCATACAGTCCTGCAGCGGCTTTTCTATGGAGAAAGGGGAAACTCAGTGTCCGGCGGCCCGGCTGACGGGGATGGTCAGCCGGCAGAAGATCTTGAGAATTCTGTTGTAAACGAGACCTGCGCTATGAAAGCCTTCCTTACGGAAAAGCGGCAGGAAACAAAATCCGACGGCACAGGAATTTCTTATTTCCGGCGCACCTTCAGCTTTCCGCTCCGGATAATCAGATATCCGCAGAAACAAAGAACGGTGAGCACAGAAAGAAGAATACCCGGCTTCAGATAGCGGACATGGTAGGTCATCCGGATGTTGTTGGTTCCTTCGGTCAGTTGGATGCTGTACAGGCAATCACCGACAAGTTCCACCTGCGCCGGTTCGCCGTTCAGGGTGATGGTCCAACCGTCGTCCGCCGGAATGGACAAAAACAGGCGTTCGTTATCTTTCTGCACGGATACGGTCACACAGCCGTTCTCTATTGAAATGTCCTCCACCTGATGGGCATTTGCAATTTCCGCACATTTCTGCAGTACATCCAGATTCAAGGCGTAGAACTGAACGGAATCCCAATCAAAATTATCCGCGTCCGACTTCACTTCGATCTCACAGGCGGCATCTCCGGTGTCTGGAATGTAAAACACGGTTGGCGAAAGACGACATGCATAAGCGGTCAGGAATTCGCCGTTCAGATAGAGGGAAGAATCTGCCGTGCGCTTCCATGGAATGGAGCCATATACGGTCTTGTCCTGGCCAACGGGCATGTCCAGCCGGATCACGGCCCCGCAGCCGTCTTCGTTGGGGGTGATGCTGTATTCTAGAGGGGTGTACAGATCCTCCGTGCATCCGAACAATTCCCGATACAACGCGTTCTGATACGCAAACGGATTGGAATCATCCACTGTGGAAACATCCCGGGCGGTATAGGTGAAGGCGGCCGGCAGCGCATAGGGGTTGAGATAAACGGCCTTTCCGTTGCCGTCCGCTTCCCGTATCTTGACAAGGCCGGTAATGTCATAGGACGACAAGACATATTTGACGCCCAAAAGGGAATCCGCCCCCAGGATGGAGGTATCCGTGATGCACATGTTGGCCCCGTCCATGGGATACCCTACCTTATCCAGAAACTCCCGCTGGATGTCGTCCGGCGAAGAGGTGTAGCCGCTGATGGACGGATACCCATAGGCCAGCCCTTCGTTATAGTAGGCGGTCAGGCCGTTATCGCCCACATTGCGGGTGGAAGTCTGGGTGATGCGGTACAGGGAGTCGTCCTCCGACTGGATGGCGGAAATGGTTTCTTCCTGTGCCTGCCGATAGGACTGATACTCCGTGACACCGTCGGCGGAATACCGCTTCATCAGATAATGGGCATTCAACGACAGGTCCAGAATACCCACGGCCAGGAACAGGGCCCAGGCAGCTTTGCGAAAATGCGGCTTTCTGTGCGGAGCAAACCGGAACGCAAGCAACAGCAGGGACGAAAACACAATCATGGCGGCCGTTGCGTAGACGTATTTGAGATCGTTGGTGGGGTTACAGTAGTGCAGCAGCACCTGGGCGGCCGCGAAAACAAGGGCAATCACCGCAAACCGGTGGGCCTGCTGCCGGGTCCGGAGTGCCTGGCTGCCGATAAGGGCCAGGAAGAGGATGGAAAAAATTCCGGTATAAGAGTACCGATAATGGTAACTGCCGACCCGCTGGAAAAGGGAAAACAGGGTGTACAGGGGATGCCAGTAAAAACTCAGAAGCGACCCAAAAAGAAGACCGGCAAACAGGGCACGCTTGCGCAAGGAAATTTCCCGGCAGAACAGCGCAAACAAAGCCAGAATAAGGGCAAGGCTGCCGCAAAACAGCGCGACACTGCCCAGGCTGCTGGGGGCGCCGTAGCTGTACTGCTGGATGGCAGAGGGGAATTCTCCGAGAAACGACAGATCTTTCAGATCGTCCCAGCGCAGCGAACCCCGGGTGCTCTTGCGCAGCGCACCGATGGTGGGCAGGAAAAGCGCGGCACTCATCAGGACGCCGGTGACCATGCCTGCCACATATTTCACTGCACAGCGAATAAAATGCCGGAAACCGGCCTTTTCCTCCCATGCGTACAGGATGGATTCGAAGAGAAACCAGAAGGCGGAAAAGATACAATTTATGCCGGCCGAGTACCAGTTGAAAATAATGGCGGCACCCACCAGAAACGGCAGCGGCCAGGCTTTTTTCCGGCGCACAAGGTTCGAAATCTGCAGCAGAATCAGCGGGAGCATGTATACGCCGTCCAGCCACATGATGTTGCTGCTTTGCGCAAGCGTATACTGGCAAAGGCCGTACCCCATGGCCGTCAGAACAAAAATGGCGAGGCTGCCGTCGGCGCCCTTTTCCAAACGGTTCGTGCTGAAAAAAGCAAAGGTCATGGCTGCCAGGGAAAGCTTCAGCGCGACTGCAAGATCAAAGAAGGAGTGCAGCTGAGAGTCTTGGAAAAAGAACAGCAGGAGGTTGAACGGGGAGGACAGATAATAGCTGAAAACCGCAATGCAGGATCCGCCGAGTGTTTTTTCAAAAGAATACAGGATGGAATTGTCCCCCGACAAAACATCCTTGTAGTAGGAGAAAAAATCTAGGTACTGGATATTGGCATCCATGACCACCAGCGATTTTGTTCCGAAGGGGGCCAGGCCCTTCCATAAAAACAGAAGCATCAGCACGGCAAAGGTGAAAATGCCCGACAGAGCAATCACTGACCACTGAAATTTTCGATGCGCTTGTTGATTCATGAAACAAACTCCTTATGTAGGGGATACAAGAAGCTGCCCCGGCGGAGCATTCCTGCTGCCGGGGCCAGCCTGCCGTCTAACGAAGAATACCACAAAAGGCCGACAGAGGCAAGACCTGGAGGGGCGCCGCTGCGGGCGGGACATACATCCCCGGCGAAAAAGGCAAGGGCACCGCCCCGGCGACCAAACCCGGATTCAGCGGCAGGTTCCGGCGGCAGGTGGGCCGGACAAGAGGGCGACCGTTTCCAGGTGTTCGGTGTGGGGAAAGAGGTCCACGGGCTGGAATCCCTGAACCTGCCAGCCCCGGCGGGTGAAGAGGGCGATGTCCCGGGCCAGGGTTACGGGGTCGCAGCTCACATAGACGATGCGCTTGGGGGCCATGGCGGTGACGGCGGCGATGAATTTCCGGGTGGTGCCTGCCCGGGGCGGGTCCAGAAAGACCACGTCGGGGCACAGGCCTTCACTGGCGGCCCGCTGAATCCAGGAGGTGGCATCGTCGCAGTAGAACCGGGCGTTTCTGATGCCGTTGCGGATGGCGTTGTCGGCGGCGTCCCACACGGCAGCGTGGGTGCGCTCCACCCCGATGAGACGCCCTGCCCCGGCGGACAGGGCGCACAGCCCGATGGTGCCGGTGCCGCAGTAGGCGTCCAGTACCGTCTCCTCGCCGGTGAGGGCGGCGGCCTGAATGGCCTGGCGATAGAGGACCTCGGTCTGGACGGGGTTCACCTGGTAAAAGCTGGAGGCGGAAATGGAAAACTGCAGCCCGAACAAGGTGTCCAGAATGGATCCGGGACCGTACAGCACCCGCACATCCTTGCCCAGCACCGCGCTGGTGTGGCGGGGATTGCAGTTGTGCACCACCGTGGTCACCCAGGGGGCGGCCTTGCGCAGGGCGGCTACAAAATTGCGGCTGCCCGGCAGTCGGTCGGAGGCGGTGATGAGAACCACCATCACCTGCCCGGTGTGCACCCCCCGGCGCACCAGGACATGACGCAAAAGACCCGTGCCCCGGTCCTCATCAAAGGCGGGCCACCGGCAGGTGCGGGCGGCGTCCACCACGGCTTTCAGCGTCCGGTTGAGCACTTCGTCCTGCAAAAGGCAGCCTGCTTCCGGCATGGGCAGCACATGGTGGGTGCCGGCGGCGTAGATGCCCGCCTGCAGCCCGCCCCGGCCCTGGGTGAAGGTGGCAATGGCCTTGTTGCGGTAGTGCCAGGGGGAAGGCTGCCCCAGAATGGGGGCCACAGGGGCGTAGCGCTCCAGCAGGGCGCGGGCTTTCTGCTGCTTTTGGGCCAGCTGCTCCTCATAAGGCAGGGACAGCAGCGGGCAGCCCCCGCATCGGCGGGACTGCAAGGGACAGGTCTTGGACATAGGGCAACTTCCTTTATATATAAGGTATCGGGCAGGCCGGGGGCTTGCCGCATATGGTATACTGGAACTGGTAAGAGTTTCCGGCGCCGCAATCACGACGGCGCCCCATACGGAGGGATTTTACAATGAATGTTTTGCTCATCAACGGCAGTCCCCACGCCCACGGCTGCACCGACGCGGCCCTGCGGGAGGTGGCCAAGGCGCTGAACGCCGACGGCATCGAGACCACCATCTTCCACATCGGGGCGGCCCCGGTGGGAGGCTGTGTGGGCTGCGGCGGCTGCGCCAAGGCCGGGCAGTGCGTCTTCGGCGGCCCGGTGGCCGACGTGGTGCCCCTGGCCGAAAAGGCCGACGCCTTCGTCTTCGGTGCGCCGGTGCACTATGCCACCGCGGCGGCAGGTATGCTGGGCTTCATGCACCGGCTGGCCTACAGCGCCGGGCGCACCCTGCGCCACAAGCCGGCGGCCATCGTGACCAGCGCCCGCCGCGGCGGTACCACCACCGCCCTGGAAGCCCTGGAAAAGGTGCCCCAGTTCTATGAGATGCCGCTGGTCAGCTCCACCTACTGGCCCATGGTCCACGGCAGCAACGCCGAGCAGGCCGCCCAGGACGAGGAAGGCATGCAGATCATGCGCAATCTGGGCCACAACATGGCCTGGCTGCTGAAGTGCATCGAAGCGGGCCGCGCCGCGGGCATCGAGGCGCCCACCGCCGAAAACACCCTGCGCACCAACTTTATCCGCTGAGTTTTACAGGCAAGGCCGGGAGCAGATCCCGGCCTTTTTTTCTGCCCTTTTTCAGAAAAAGGCGAACCAGAGGGCCGTCCCCAGCCAGGAGGCCGCCGCGCCGAACACCAGCCCACCCAGCACGTCGGAGGGGTAATGCACCCCGCAGAGCACCCGGGTCAGGGCAATAAGCAGGGCCAGCAGCCCCAGGACCAGGGCTGCCATGGGGGACACCCGCAGGGCGGCTACCGCGATGCAGGCCGCCGAAAAGCAGTGGCGGCTGGGAAAGCTCTGGCCCCTGGTATCCTTGGGAAACAGGGGAACAAAGCCCAGGGCCTCATAGGGGCGGGGGCGGTTGATGACCCGGCGCAGGGCGGTGCCCAGCACAAAGACCCCGGCGGGCACGGCCAGAAAGGGCCACAGGGCCGTGTCCCCCCGGAGCATCAGCCAAAAGGCCAGCCCGGCGTACAGCAGGTAGACGGCAGCCACCGCCCCCAGGGACGCGGCGCGCAGCAGAAACTTGGCGGCGGGACGGGCGCGGAACCAGTCCAGCACCGCCCGGTAACGATCGGCCGTCATGGCGGGGCCTCCTTTCCGGGTGTGGGGAAAATCTGGAAAGGGCGGGAACCCTCTCGCGGCTTTCCTTATTATAATAGGACAAGGATACCATCCCCCGGGCGGCTTGTCAAACCACGGGGCGGCGGGTATAATAGGCCCAGAATGTTTTTTCGCAAAGGAGGCCGGGCCGGGTGTTCGGATTTGCAAACGGGCTGCTGCTGGCATTGTTCGCAGCGGCGGTATGGGATCTGGGGCAGGCATGGCTTGCCCAGGCGCCGGGACCCGGCCGGATACGCCGGGCGTTGGGGGGCCTGTGGGAGCAGGACCACTATCTCTTCGGCAGTTGGGGTGCCGGGTGGCGCATAAAAGCCGGGGCGGTGTGCTTTGCGGTGGGGCTGGCTGCCTACGAGGTCAGCGTGGCCTTCTGCAACAGCATGGCCCGGGATGCCTGGCCCTGGGTGCAGGGGGTGCTTTCCCCGGTGCTGGACTGGGTGGCCTTCCTCTGCTTCGGGGCCAAGATCCTCTTCGGCACCCGGTATACCTGGCGCAGCCTGGGGGTGGCCGGGGCGCTGTACTTCATCGCCCGGTGGGTCTACTTCAACTGCCACAACATCTGGTGGATCGGCATTGTGGTGGCCGTGCTGGCCGCCAAGGACCTGCCCCTGGAAAAAGCCCTGAAAACCTTCCTGATCGCTGGGACCGCCGCCATTGCGCTGGTGGTGGGGCTCAACTATGCGGGCATGCTGCCCCCGGCACCCGGCCTGGCGGCGGAACGCAACCTGTATGAGATCCGGGGCACCTACGGCTACGGCCACCCCAACACCTTCGGCGGGCTGGTCTTCGGCCTGGGTCTGGCCTACGCCATGCTCCGGGCCCGCAAACCCAGGTGGGTGGATGCGGTCATCATCGCGGCGGTGGGCGTCTTTTTGTACAAGGGCCCGGCCTGCCGCACGGCGGCCCTGTGCTGCTTTGCCCTGGCGGTGCTGCTGGCCTGGTGCCGCCTGCGCCGGGACAAGGCCCTGCCCCGGTGGGCGGCACCCCTGTGTGCGGCGGTGATCCCCGCCCTGGCGGCGGTGAGCTTTCTTCTGCCCCTGCCCATGGTGAAAAACGGCCCCTGGTGGTCGGATTTCGGCCCCGCCTGGCTGGCCAGGCTGGACGACCTGCTCACCGGGCGGCTGGCCCTGGTGTGGATCGCCTACCGGCTGCTGGACGTGAAGATCGCCGGACAGGTGCTGCCTGACTGGCCCGCTTTGGACAACAGCTTTGTGTTTTCCCTCTACCAGTTCGGCCCGGTGGTGGCCCTGCTGCTGGCGGCGGTGCTGGCGGCGGCCCTGTGG
>CAUEKL010000027.1 GCA_959018215.1 uncultured Gemmiger sp. | reverse complement strand
TTTCGGGAAAGCCCACCGTGCAGCCGGAGATGTTCACCGTGGCCGGGGGTTCAGCGCCGTACCACAGGCTGCCCACATAGCGGGTGTCCTCCCGCAGCTCGGTTTTGGCAGCGCCGTAATACAGTTCCCCCAGGAAATGGCAGTTTTCCAGGGTGGGCGGAGTCTTGCCGTTGTTGTCCAGATAGGTGCCGCCGAAGGCCCCCACATAGATGCGGCCGCTGTCGCCCTCCTCCGGCTCGGTGGTCTGCCAGACCACCACGTTTTCCACCGTGCAGTCCCGGATGGTGTTGCCGTAGTGCAGGATGCCGTTCACCCCGCCGATGCCGTTATAGGCGCCGCTCACCGTGATGTCCTTCACCGTGCAGCCGGAGGTGACGCAGTTGTCCTCCCCCATAAAGCCCACGATGCCCCCCGCATAGCCGCCGGTGATGGAAACGGCGGAGGTGGAAGGGCCGTCCCCCAGCACCGAGCAGCCGGTGATGGTGGAATAGCCCTTGCCCATGATGCCGCCCACATACCACCAGCCGCGGACGTTCACCCGGCCGGTGACCCGGACGTTGGAGACCCTGGCTTCGGCGCCGCCGGAACCGCCCAGCACCGCCGCCACCTGCAGGCAGCCGGATACATCCGCGTTGTGCAGGGTGAAATTCTGGATCCTGGCGGCGCTGGTCCCGGCGCCGAACAGGCCCACCCGGTTGTTGGCGCCCACATTGTCCAGCCCCCGGGTGATGGTCAGGTTGGCGATGGTATGCCCCTGGCCGTCAAAGGTGCCGGCAAAGGTCCCGCCGGTGTCCGTGCCGCCGATGGGGGTCCACTCCTGCCCGTTCAGGTCCAGGGAATCTTCCAGCACCACCGTCTTTTTGGCAAAGTTGTTCCCCTCGTTCACCAGCTTGGCCAACCCCGCCAGCTGGGCCGGGGTGGTGAGGGTGTAGGTGGCCGCGTCCGGCTGCCCGGTGTACCAGTCGGTATCCACCGATACCCCGTCCCAGGGCTGGGTTTCCCCCAGCGCCCGGACCGGGGCCTCCTCCGTCAGGGACAGGGGAGCCGCCTGCGCCCGGGCTTCCCCGGCCTGTTCTGCCGTTGCGGCGGGGGCCGGGGCTTCCTCGGTCACAGGCTCGGCCGCCTGTTCCTCTTCCTCCGTTTCCGGTACCGGGACTGCCGCCGTTTCGGCGGTGGCGGCCGCCGCCGCGCTCTCCGGGGCCGGGATGGTGTTTTCGGCCAAAGCCGGTGCCGTCAGGGAAAGCATCATGGCCACCGCCAGCATTCCCGCGACCCATCGTTTCTTTCTCACATAAACCTCCTGCCGGAAAGGGGACGGGAAGAGCATCCCCATCCTTTTCCTCTGTTTCCAATTGTTACATCTATGGATGGTATCACATATTTCCCGGCGTTGCAAGGGATTTCCCGGGTTTGCTTCCCACTTTTGGAGGTTTTTGTGACCATGAACAAAAAGGGGAGCGCCGCAGAAAGAAATTCTGCGGCGCTCCCCTTGCAAAGGCCCTTCTCAGCCGAACCAGAACCCGGTCATGTCGTACTTGAAGGTCCGGTAGTTCTGCATGGTGCAGTCGTATTTGTATTCCCGGATGAGCACGCCCTCGGGGTCATACTCCCCAAAGACCATGGACACCCCGCTGTTCACCACCCAGTTGTCCGAGTTGTCGCAATGCACCCCGTCGGACACGATGCTGGAATAGGGCACGTCGAAGCTGTCGGTCAGTTCGAAGGTGCGGGCGTTCTCGTCGATGCGGTAGATGTACACCTGGCTGGTCTCGCTGCCGTCCCCGTACAGGTCGGTGCCCACGGTGTCGGCCACCTCCAGCTCAAAGTCGTCCCGGGTGTTCAGCGACCAGTAGTTGTTGTTGTAGATCACCAGGGTGTATACCCCATCCCCCTCCTGGGCCAGCAGCTCCACGCAGTGCTGGCCGTACTGGGGCACAAAGTCGCCCACCTGGGTCAGGCAGAGGTCGGCGTAGGGGGTATCCGTCCAGAACCGGCTGTCCCCGGCCAGCCAGTCCACCGTGGGCTGGCTGTGGATGCCGGTCACCTTGATGATGGTGGAGGTCTCCCGGGAGGAGACGATGAGGCTGTCATCTTCCGGCATGTACTGCAAACTGTTCAGATGGATCCAGTCCCATTCCCCCGCCTGCCAGAAGAAGTCATCGGTGGGGGTGACCGGGCGGGTCATGTCAAAATAGCCCTGCATCACCTGGGTGAAGTCCAGGATCTCCGAGACTTCGCCGCTTTCCAGGTCGATGGACAGCACCCGGTCCTCCACCGTCTCGCCCTCCGCCACTTCGGCCAGGGCCAGCACCTCCCCGTCGGCGCCGAAGCCGATGTCGTGGTGCAGTTCGTAGCCCTCCAGGTCGTACACCCGGGTCACCTGTCCCAGCCCGTTGATCCGGGCCAGCTTGGAGGAGGACACGCAGGTGATGATCTCATTCCCGTCAAAGAGCATCCGGTCCAGGCCGAAGCCTTCCAGCACCATCTCATAGCGCAGGATGCCGTCGTTGTCATAAAAGAAGCCGTAGCCCAGATACCCGTTCACCCGCATCATGGCAAAGAGGCCCCCGGCCTGGGCCGCGTCGGAGCTGCCGTCGGTCACTTCCAGTTTGGTGGCGTAGCCGGAGCGGGTCTCGGGCATCTCCACCGTGAACCGCACGATCTGCCGGGCGTTGCCCCAGCTGCCCGAGATGGTCATGGTGACCTGGTTGGTTTCCCCGGGCACCAGACCGATGATCTGGAACTCATGGGTACGGTTGTACTCCTGCCCCGAAGCGTCCGCCGCGTAAGCGGTGTAGTCGGGGATGTCCTCATCCTCCACATGGATGGTGTAGCTCACCTTGGTGGCCACATCCGTCTGGAAGTAGAGATACAGTTCGTTGCTGGCGGTGCCGAAGGGATTGAGCACCGCCAGAGGGGTGGTGGCGGTCCAGGTCATGCTGGCTTTCAGGCTGTCCAGCGCCCCGGCCAGCCGTTCCTGCACGCCTGTGTCATAGTAGGTGAAGCCTTCCTCGTCGATACCGTCGGGGATCAGCTGCACCGCACGCAGCCCGTCCCCCAGCTCCGCCTCGGCGTAGGTCACCCCCTCCTGGGCGTTCTCCCCGATGGTGTCCCCGGTCTCGAACTCCCAGTCGGTGCGGACCACGCTCTCCTGGGCGGTGAAGGCCTTGGAGACCCCCAGCACGATCAGGGGCACCGCCACGACCAGCACCACCACCGCAATCAGAATCCCGATGATCAGTTTCTTCCGCTTTTTCAGCTCCATGATTTTTTCTTCACTCCCGTTACAAACGTTCCAAAAGCTCGCTTATAAGTAGGTGATACACACCAGCACAACGCCCAGCACGGTCAGGATCATGCCGGTCAGGCGGTTGAGCGTCAGGGTGGAGGCCCGGGTGGCGATGCGCGCCGCGATCTGCGCCCAGACCAGGGTAAAGACCACACACAGGATCAGCAGGTCCGGCCGGGGCGGCGCCCCCAGGGTGAAGTGGCTCACCGCCCCGGTCAGGGCGGAGAAGGTCATGATAAAGACGCTGGTCCCCACGGCGGTCTTGAGCTCGTAGCCCAGCACCACCGTCAGCACCAGCAGCATCATCATGCCGCCCCCGGCGCCGAAGAACCCGCAGATCAGCCCGATGACGGAACCGCCCACCGCCCCTTTCAGGATGCGGACAGCCTGGCTGCCCCCCTGCATGGTGCGGTTGGTGGAGGTCACCGGCAGAAACAGGAACTTCAGCCCCAGCAGCAGGGTCATCACCACCGAGAAGTTGCCCAGGGTGCCGTCCGGCACAAAGGTGGACAGCCAGCTGCCCACCAGGGTCATGCACAGCACCCCGCACATCATCACAAAGCCGTTTTTCAGGTCGATGGCCCCGGTCTTGGCGTAGGTCCGGGCACTCACCGCGCTGGCCAGCACGTCGCTGGCCAAAGCGATGCCGATGGCATCGTAGGCCGGAATGTCCAGAAAGGTGATGAGCATGGGACTGATGACGGTGGCGGCGCTCATGCCCGCAAACCCGGTGCCGATGCCTGCCCCGGCGCCCGCCAGAAAGCAGATCCAGATCTCAAACAACAGTGTGCTCAACTTCCCAAAACTCCTTTGTACGGGGCCGCAGCCCCCGGTAAGGCGGCCGGAAAAGCCCCCCGGCGCCCGCCCCCAGGGCCGCGCCCGGCGGGTACCGTCGCCTTCGCCCTTTCATATTACCATACCTACGGGGGAAATCCTAGGCCCTTATCTGCGAAAAATGCCTGAATATTTGATGAAAACGCCCAGAAATCCCCGGGGGAAGGACGTCTTTTTGGAAATACCTCAAAAAATTAAGGTAAAATTCTTGACAAATCCCCCGGGAGGTGTATAATGGCATCGTTCGATTTAGCTAAATAAATTTAGGTAAAAATCGAGCAACGACCGGCCCGGAACTCCGGCCGGATACCATGAATACAGAGATAAGGAGAGAATCCCCATGACTTTTGACGAACTGAAGAACGTGATCGTGGACACCCTGAACGCCGACGAAGAGAAGGTCACCCTGGAAGCCAGCCTGGCCGACGACCTGCAGGCCGACAGCCTGGACGCCGTGGAGCTGAACATGGCCATTGAGGAAGCCTTCGGCGTTTCCATCCCCGACGAGGAGCTGCCCAACATGAAGACGGTGGGCGACATCTACAACTACCTGACCCAGAACGCCTGAGCGTAAGGCGCCCCACATCATCCCAAGAATCAACAGGAGGAACATCCATGGACGTTGGCAAGATCTTTGCCGTCGGCAGCCGGGAGCGCATGTTCCAGCTCAAGGCACGGCGTGATGCCGGGCTGGACAGCCCCCGCTGGCAGCCGCCTCATTACTTCACCTGCAAAAAGTGCGAGCGACGCGCCACCCGCCAGACCTGGGCCAGTACCCTGTATGTCTGCCCCAACTGCGGCCACCACCAGCCCATCGGCGGGTATTACCGCCTGAGCATGGTGCTGGACCACGGCTCCTTCCGGGAGCTGGACGCCGAACTGCAGAGCAAGAACGTCCTGGATTTCCCCGGCTATGACGAAAAGCTGGAAGCCCAGCGGGCCAAGACCGGCCTGGCCGACGCGGCGGTCACCGCCACCGGCAAGATCGGCGGCGTGCCGGTGGTGGCCGCCGTGCTGGACAGCCGCTTCTTCATGGGCAGCATGGGCACCGCCGTGGGCGAAAAGATCACCCGCGCGGTGGAATTTGCCGCCAAGAAGGACCTGCCCCTCATCATCTTCTCCGCCAGCGGCGGCGCCCGCATGCAGGAAGGCATCTTCAGCCTGATGCAGATGGCCAAGACCAGCGCCGCCATCCAGCGGTTCCAGGCCAAGGGCGGGCTGTACATCAGCTACCTGACCCACCCCACCACCGGCGGCGTCACCGCCAGCTTTGCCAGCCTGGGGGACATCACCCTGGCCGAGCCCGGCGCCCTCATCGGCTTTGCGGGCCCCCGTGTCATTGAACAGACCATCGGCCAGAAGCTGCCCCAGGGCTTCCAGCGGGCGGAGTACCTGCTGGACCACGGCTTTGTGGACCAGGTGGTGCCCCGCAGCGAGATGAAAGCCACCCTGACCCGCATCCTCAAACTTCACACCCAAGGAAGGAAGCACGGCGCATGATCAAGGATATTCTGAAAGAGGTCGAGGACCTGGACGCGGCCATCAACGCCGCCCGGGAGGCAGGCGCCTCCCAGGACCCCGCCGACGAACTGCTGGGCAACGACGGCGCCGACACCCCCGACCTGGAAGCCATGGAAGCCCGCCGCACCGAGCTTTTGAACCAGTGCACCGACCTGACCGCTGCCGACCGGGTGTTCCTGGCCCGGCATCAGGGCCGCCCCCGCATCGACGAGTACATCGACGTGCTCTTCACCGATTTCTTTGAGCAGCGGGGGGACCGCCAGTGCCGGGAAGACCCCAGCATCCTGGGGGGCATCGCCCGGTACAAGGGGCTGCCGGTCACCGTCATCGGCCACCGCAAGGGCTCCAACACCGAGGAAAACCTCCGGTTCAACTTCGGCATGCCCGGCCCCGAAGGCTACCGCAAGGCCCTGCGCCTAATGAAGCAGGCCGAAAAGTTCGGCCGTCCCATCATCACCTTCATCGACACCCCCGGCGCCTACCCGGGCAAGGAGGCGGAGGAGCGGGGCCAGGGCGAGGCCATCGCCCGCAACCTGGCCGAGATGAGCGGCCTCACCGTGCCGGTGATCTCCATCGTCACCGGCGAGGGCAGCAGCGGCGGCGCCCTGGGCCTGGGTGTGGCCAACCACATCCTCATGCTGGAAAACGCCGTCTATTCGGTGCTCAGCCCCGAAGGCTTTGCCAGCATTCTGTGGAAGGATTCCTCCCGCAGCGGGGAAGCCTGCGACATCATGAAGCTCACCGCCCATGACCTGCAGCAGGACGGCATTGTGGAGGAGGTCATCCCCGAACCGTTGGGCGGCGCCCAGCGGGACCACAAGGCCCTGTTCACCGCCCTGGACGCGGCGCTGGAACGCCACCTGACCCAGCTGTGCAAGCTGGGCGGCAAGGCTCTGGCCGAACAGCGTTACAAAAAGTACCGTCAGATCGGTTTGTGACATAGATACGAGGGAAAGTATGAAAGGTTTGCAGCTGATCGCCACCGGCGGGGCCCTGCCCGGCCGCCTGGTGACCAACGAGGATTTGAGCAAGCTGGTGGATACCAGCGACGAGTGGATCACCACCCGCACCGGCATCCGTCAGCGGCATTTCTGCGCCGAGGGCGAGACCGTCACCAACCTGGCGGTGGCGGCGGCCCGGCAGGCGCTGGAGCGCAGCGGTCTTGCCCCGGAGCAGATCGGCTGCTGTGTCTGCGGTACGCTTTCGGCCCAATACGCCACCCCCAGCACCGCCTGCCTGGTCCAGAAGGAACTGGGCCTGCCCCAGGATATCCCGGTGCTGGACGTGAACGCCGCCTGCTCCGGCTTCATCTACGCGGCCGGGGTGGCCCGGGGGCTGCTGGCCATGCGGGAACATGACCCCCGCCCCTACGCCCTGGTCATCGGGTGCGAACAGCTGTCCCGCCTGATGGACATGACCGACCGCAGCACCTGCGTCCTGTTTGGCGACGGGGCCGGGGCGGCGGTCCTGGAACTGACCGAGGACGACGGCTTTGCCATCGACCTGGGCGCCCGGGGGGATATGGCCATCACCACCCCCGCCGGCGGGCCCATCGGCATGGACGGCCGGGCGGTGTTCCGGTTTGCGGTGGACGCTTTGCCCCGCACCCTGCACACGGTGCTGGAAGCCTCCGGCAAGACGCTGGACGACCTGGACTGGGTGGTCTGCCACCAGGCCAACAGCCGCATCATCGACCACTGCGTCAAGAAACTGGGGGCCGACCCCGCCAAATTCTACAAAAACATGGACCGCCACGGCAACACCAGCGCCGCCAGCATTCCGGTGGCGCTGAACGAACTGGCCGAACAAGGCCGCCTGACCCCGGGCATGCGCATCGCCTGCATCGGGTTCGGCGGCGGGCTGACCTGGGGCGGTATGCTCATCACGGTGAAAGGAAGGGCTGTATGAAACTGCTGAACGAGATTCTGGGCACCAAATACCCCCTGATCCAGGGCGGCATGGCCAACATTGCCACCGGCGAATTTGCCGCCGCCTGCTCCAACGCGGGCGCCCTGGGGCTCATCGGTTCCGGCGGCATGAACGCCGACAGCCTGCGGGAGAACATCCGCAAGGCCAAGCAGCTCACCGACAAGCCCTTCGGCGTGAACATCATGCTCATGCACCCCCAGGCGGACGAGTTCGCCAGGATCGTGGTGGAGGAAGGGGTCCGCTTTGTCACCACCGGCGCGGGCAACCCCGGCAAGTACATGGAAAGCTGGAAGACCGCCGGCATCACCGTCATGCCGGTGGTGGCCGCCGCCGTGCTGGCCAAGCATCTGGTCAAGTGCGGCGCCGACGCCCTCATCGCCGAAGGCACCGAGAGCGGCGGCCATGTGGGCGAGATGGCCACCATGGCCCTGGTCCCCCAGGTGGTGGACGCGGTGGACGTGCCGGTCATCGCTGCCGGCGGCATTGCGGACGGCCGTCAGCTGGCCGCCGCCTTCGCCCTGGGTGCCTGCGGCGCCCAGATCGGCACCTGCCTGCTGGTCAGTGAGGAATGCCCCATCCATCCCAACTACAAGGCCGCCCTGCTCAAGGCCAAGGACAGCGATACCATCGTCACCGGCCGCATCGGCGGCACCCCGGTGCGCGTTCTCAAGAACCGCATGAGCCGGGAGTACGTCCGCCAGGAAAAGGCGGGCGCCGACAAGATGGAGCTGGAAAAGTACACCCTGGGCAGCCTGCGCCGGGCCGTCTTTGAGGGCGACACCGACACCGGCAGCCTGATGGCCGGTCAGGTGGCGGGCATGCTCAAGGAAGTGCGCCCGGTGGCCGCCATTCTGGACGACCTGATGGCCGACTGCCGCACCCGTCTGGGGGAAGTGGCCGCCATCCAGCTGTGAAAAAAGGAGATTGCATCATGAAACTTGCGTTCCTGTATGCCGGTCAGGGCAGCCAGCACGCCGGGATGGGCGCCGATCTGTACGAGGCCTCCCCGGTGTTCCGGCAGGTCTTTGACCAGGCCGCCGAAGCCCTGGACTTTGACCTCAAGACCACCTGCTTCACCGACCCCGAAGGGGTCATCAACCAGACCCAATACACCCAGCCCTGCATGGTGGCCTTCGCCGTGGGCGTCACCGCCATGCTGGCCGCCGAGGGCATCCGCCCCGAATACGCCGCGGGCCTGTCCCTGGGCGAATACTCCGCCCTGGAATGTGCGGGCGTCTTTGACGCCAGGACCGCGGTGGAGCTGGTGGCCTTCCGCGGCAAGGCCATGGCCAAGGCCTCCGAAGGTCTCGAGTGCGGCATGACCGCCGTCCTCAAACTGGACCGGGAAGCCCTCCAGCGCTGCTGTGACGAGGCCGCTTCTCTGGGCGTGGTGCAGATCTGCAACTACAACTGCCCCGGCCAGCTGGTCATCGGCGGCGAGAAGGCCGCCGTGGACAAGGCCGCCGAGCTGGCCCTGGCGGCGGGCGCCAAGCGCTGCCTGCCCCTGAAGGTCAGCGGCCCCTTCCACACCAGCCTGATGCACCCGGCGGGGGATGCCCTGGCCGAGAAGTTCCGGACCATCGACTTCCAGCCCATGGAACTGCCGGTGCTCTTCAACTGCCTGGGCCATGAGATGAACGAACACGATTCCATCCCCGCCCTGCTGGAAAAGCAGGTGCAGAGCAGCGTCTACCTGGAGGACACCATCCGCCGCCTGGCCGAGCTGGGCGTGGACACTGTGGTGGAAGTCGGCCCGGGCAAGACCATCTCCGGCTTTGTGAAAAAGACCGTGGGAAGCGCCATCACCTGCCTGAACATCGAGACGATGGCCGACTTCACCGCCGCCGTCGCCGCCCTCAAGGAGGCCCGGGCATGAGCGAAGCAGAGAACATCCGCCGCGCCGCCCTGGTCACCGGGGGCGGGCGGGGCATCGGCCGGGCCATCTGCCTGGCCCTGGCCGCCCAAGGCTATAACGTGGCGGTGAACTACGCCGCCAGCTCCGCCGCTGCGGAGCAGACCGCCGCCGACTGCCGGGCTTACGGCGTGGAGGCCGTGGCCCTGCAGGGGGACGTCACCGACCCCGCCGCCTGCCAGACCCTGGTGGACACCGCGGCCAAGACCTTCGGCCGTCTGGACGTGCTGGTGAACAACGCCGGCGTCACTGCCGACAAGCTCATCCTGCGCATGCAGCCGGAGGACTTCGACAAGGTCATCAACGCCAACCTGAAAGGGGCCTTCTTCTGCTGCAAGGCCGCCTGCAAGCTGATGATGCGCCAGCGGTACGGCCGCATCGTCAACATCAGCAGCGTGGTGGGCCTGCACGGCAACGCGGGCCAGGCCAACTACGCCGCCAGCAAGGCAGGGCTCATCGGCCTGACCAAGAGCCTGGCCAAGGAGTTCGCCGCCCGGAATGTCACCGTCAACGCGGTGGCCCCCGGCTTCATCGGCACCGACATGACCAACGCCATGACCGACGCCGCCAAGCAGGCGGCCCTGGGCAGCATCCCGGCGGGGCGCATCGGCGACCCCGAGGAAGTGGCCAACGCGGTGGCCTTCCTGGCCGGCGAAAACGCTGCCTACATCACCGGACAGGTGCTGTGCGTGGACGGCGGGATGGGCATGTAAAAGTCAAAAGGGGGCACAGGCGCGCACGGCTGCGCCTGACGCGCCCGTTCCCCCTCTTTGGAATCCCCCTCGACAAAATTTCGCACCGAACCGCGCACTCGCCGCACAGCGGCTCGCACACAATTCGGCGCAAAATTTCCCTGGCGGTGTTCCCGTCGTCGGCGCATGTCCGCCGACGGGAACGGATTTGAAAATTCGGGGCACAGGCGCGCACATTGCGGGTGCCGGGGCCTGTTCCCCAAATATACGCGGGCATTGCGGGCCCGCGGAACCCATCGTTTTGGCACTGAGGTAATTTGTATAGAGAAGGATAGCGAGGTTTCCCATGGAAAAACGCAGAGTCGTCATCACCGGCCTGGGCACGGTCAACCCCACCGGCAACACGGTGGCCGAAAGCTGGGCCGCCATCAAGCAGGGGGTGTGCGGCGTGGGCCCCATCACCCATTACGATACCACCAACAGCAAGGTCAAGGTGGCCGCCGAAGTCAAGGACTTCGACCCCGCCGTGCGCGTGGACAAGCGGGAAGCGCGGAAGATGGCCCGCTTCACCCAGTTTGCGGTGGCCGCTGCCGCCGAGGCCATGGCCGATTCCGGCATTGATATGGAAACCACCGACGCCAGCCGGTTCGCCACCATCATCTCCAGCGGCATCGGCGGCCTGCCCACCATCGAGGAGGAGCACGCCAAGGGCGAAGCCAAGGGCTTTGACAAGGTCAGCCCCTTCTTTGTGCCCATGTCCATTGCCAACATGGCGGCGGGCCAGGTGGCCATCCGCTTCGGCCTCAAGGGCATGTGCACCAGCCCGGTCACCGCCTGCGCCGGCGGCACCAACGCCATCGGCGACGCCTTCCACCGCATCCGGGACGGGTACGAGGACCTGGCCATCTGCGGCGGTGCCGAAAGCTGCATCAGCCCGCTGGGCGTGGGCGGCTTCACCAGCATGAAGGCCCTGAACACCACCGACGACCCCACCCGCGCCTCCATCCCCTTTGATGCCCAGCGGGGCGGCTTCGTCATCGGCGAGGGCGCCGGTATGCTGATCCTGGAAGAGCTGGAACACGCCAAAGCCCGGGGCGCGAAAATTTACGCCGAGGTGGTGGGCTACGGCGCCAACTGCGACGCCTACCACTTCACCGCTCCCGCCCCCGGCGGGGTGGGCGGTGCGGACTGCATGCGCCTGGCCCTGAAGGACGCGGATCTCGCCCCCGAGGCCATCGGCTACATCAACGCCCACGGCACCAGCACCCACCTGAACGATTCCTGCGAGACCGCCGCCATCAAGGCGGTGTTCGGGGAGCATGCCTACAAGCTTCATGTGTCCAGCACCAAGTCCATGACCGGCCACCTGCTGGGCGCCGCCGGCGGGGTGGAGGGCGTCTTTACCGCCCTGGCCCTGCACGAAGGCTACCTGCCCGCCACCATCGGCCTGCAGGTCCCCGACCCGGAATGTGACCTGGACTACCTGCCCAACCACGGCCTGGAAGAACAGGTGGACTACGCCCTGAGCGACAGCCTGGGCTTCGGCGGGCATAACGCCGCCGTCATCTTCAAGCGCTGGGAGGGCTGATGACCATGGCCATTGTTGCAAATGATCCGCCGCGGGTGCTTTCGGCCTCCCAGATTGCGGAAATCCTGCCCCATCGGTATCCCTTCGCCCTGGTGGACCGCATCACCGACTACCAGCCCGGCCAGTGGGCCCGGGGCATCAAGTGCGTGAGCATGAACGAACCCTTTTTCCAGGGGCATTTTCCCGGTCAGCCGGTGATGCCCGGGGTGCTCATTCTGGAAGCCCTGGCCCAGTGCGGCGCCGTGGCCGCCCTCAGTGAGGAGGGCGCCAAAGGCAAGCTGGCGCTGTTCGGCGGGGTGAAGAACGCCCGGTTCCGTCGTCAGGTGGTGCCCGGGGACGTGCTGACCCTGGAATGTGAACTGGTGGAACGCCACGGGCCTGTGGGCGTTGGCAAGGCGACGGCCTGGGTGGACGGTGTGCGCGCCGTCAACGCCGAGCTGACCTTTGCCATCGTCGACCGGGAGAACGCCCAGTGACCACACAGGGCTGTTCAATCGCGCCGAAACATGGTATACTGACCTGTAAGGATACAAAACAGATCCGGGCTGCCGCCCGGCTGCGCCGCGCCCGCGGCACGACCGCCCGCCGACCCGATCCCCAGGAGGTTTTTGCCATGCTGGACCAGGCCTTTGAACAGGTGTATACCAAGTTCAAGCTGCACTTTTACAAACAGGTTTTCAACAAGTTTGCCACCCGCGAAGCCACGTTGACCACGGTGGAATCCTTCTGCATGGAGGTCATCATGGCGCTGGGCAGCCCGACCATCGCGGAGTTCTCCAACATGATGAACCTGTCCACCCCCAACGCCGCCTACAAGATCAACAATCTGGTGAAGAAGGGGTATGTGAAGAAGGTGCAGTCGGAGACCGACAAGCGCGAATACCACCTGTACCCCACCCGCAAATACATTGATTATTACAGCATCAGCTATGCCTATCTGCAGAAGGTGGTGGACCGGGCCAAACAGCGGTTCACCGTGGAGGAACTGCAGAACCTGGAACGGATGCTGCGCATCGTCTCGGAGGAACTCATGCCCGAGATCCCGCTGCCCAACCGTACTCCGGAGGCAAAGCCGGACTGATTTTGTTTGCTGATCCTCTTCTCAATTCTCTCTTCATATAACCAAAAGGCTCCCCGGATTTCGGGGAGCCTTTTGTGGTTGTTATAAGCCTTTCCTGTGTAAGGGGGAGGCTTCTTGGCAAGCGGCTGCTTGCCGATTAGTCCTTCCTTTTGGTCACAAAAGGAAGGACACTCCGGCAGGATGCCGCTTGCCAAGCGGCCTGAAGCAAAACAACCCCTCAGTCGCCTGACGGCGCCAGCTCCCCTTACACAGGGGAGCCAATCTCTACTCCCGCAAGCAGCCGTTACCGGGAAATGGTTTTAAAATCTTTTCCTTGTTCACCGGCCCCCAGGCCGGTGAATAGGCCGTCGTGAGGTGGCCGCACCGGGTCCAGGGTGAAACCCTGGTCGGCGTCCACCGCATCGAAACGGTGGGACTTTTCGCTTCCTTTTGGTCACAAAAGGAAGGACACTCCGGCAGGATGCCGTTACCCCGGCAGCCAGATAGCAAAGTACAACCCCTCAGTCAGCCTGTGGGCTGCCAGCTCCCCTTGCACAGGGGAGCCTGTCTCAACCACCAAAAAAGGAGAGAACCTTCCGGTTCTCTCCTTTTTGTATACTCTGCAAACCAATATTACAGATTGAAATACCGCTTGGCGTTGTAGTAGCTGATGCCTTCCACGATCTTCTTCAGGGCCTTGTCGTCGTTGGGATACTGGCCGTTTTCCACCCAGTTGCCGATGAGGTTGCACATCAGGCGGCGGAACAGCTCGTGGCGGGTGTAGCTCAGGAAGCTGCGGCTGTCGGTCAGCATGCCGATGAAGTTGCCCAGCAGGCCCAAGCGGGCCAGGGTCTTCATCTGCTGGTACATGCCGTCGTCGGTGTCGCAGAACCACCAGGCGCTGCCCAGCTGGATCTTGCCCGGCACCTCGTCATCCTGGAAGGACCCGATCAGGGTGCCCAGCATGTCGAAGTCGGAAGCGTTCAGGCTGTACAGGATGACCCGGGGGCATTCGCCGGTCTCGGTCAGGGCAGACAGCAGGCTGCTGATGGAAGCGCTGCCGTCGGTCACGGCCACCATGTCAAAGCCGGTGTCGGGGCCCAGCTTCTTGAACATGCGCTGGTTCACGTTGCGCAGGCAGCTGTAATGGATCTGCATGACCACGTTGTACTTCTTGTACAGGCGGCCCATGGAGATCAACAGATAGGTGATGTACTGGTCGCACTCCAGCTTGGTCAGGGGCTCCCCGGCCATGGCCTTCTTGAAGGCAGCGGTGGCCTTGTCCACGTCGGTCTCCACAAAGGGCACATAATCCAGACCGTGGTCGGCGGCGCGGCAGCCCATCTTCACAAAGAACTGCAGCCGCTCATCCAGGGCGGACACCACACAGTCGGCGCAGGCAAACTTGCGGCCCACCACTTCTTCCAGCTGGTGGATGTACTCCGCAAACCCGGCCTTGTGGATGTTCACGGCCTTGTCCGGGCGGAAGGACGGGGCCACCACCACCTGGATGGAAGGATCGTTCTTGATCTTCTCATGCCATTCCAGGCTGTCGATGGGGTCGTCGGTGGTGCCCACCATGGCCACGTTGCTCTGGGCGATCAGCCCGCGCACGGTCATGTTGGGGTCGTTCTGCAGCTTGTCGTTGCACAGGTTCCAGACCTCTTCGGCGGTGTCGCCGTTGAGCACGCCCTCATAGCCGAAGTACTTCTTCAGCTCCAGGTGGCACCAGGTGTACATGGGGTTGCCGATGGCCATTTCCAGGGCTTCGGCAAACTTCTGGAAGCGTTCCCGGTCGGGCTTGTCGCCGGTGATGTACTCTTCCGGCACACCGTTGGAACGCATGACGCGCCACTTGTAGTGGTCGCCGAAATAGTGGTCGGTGCCGTCGGCCGCCACCTGGTGGCCGCCCAGCCAGACCTGGGTGATGTTCTCAAAGCGGCGGTCCTCGTAGATTTCCTGCGGGGGAATGTGGCAGTGATAGTCCACGATGGGCAGCTTGGCGGCGTAATCGTGGTACAGGTGCTGGGCGGTCTTGGTTTCCAGCAGGAAATCCTTGTCCATAAATGCTTTCATAAACCGGTACTCCTTTGTTAACCTTGGCGGCTGCGGCGTCTGCGGCGGCGCTTCGGGGCGCTGGGGCAGGGGGCAGCCCGTTCACATAACCTGATTCCATTATACAAAGGTTTCCCCCCGGGAACAAGTTGCAAAAATTGCCCAGAACCTGAAATAATTGCCAAAGATTCCTGGGTTGGTTTGTGCAAAGCGCGAAATGCTTTTTGCGGCAGCACCGCACCTTTTTTCCGGAAGCGGGGGCGGCGCCCTGGGGAAAAGGCGGATTTTTCCCCTCAAGAAATGCAAGGTGCCCGGCAGGCGCCGGAAGGGGGGAACACGGGCCCGGCAGAGCGGAAAAATTTCTGTTCCCAAAGGCGGCGGGATGCGGTACAATAAAGGCAGGAAAAACAAAAAGGAGGCTTTCTGCCATGTCCACTCTGACCAACGGCACCTATGAAAAATACGGCGTTCGCTACGCCACCCTCACCCTCACCGACGGCGACTACGCCCTGACCGTCACCCCCGAAAAGGGCGGTATGGCCACCAGCTTCACCAAGGCCGGGGAGGAATACCTCTGGCTGCGGGACAAGAACTTTGAATCCACCGACCGTCCCCGCTGCGGCATTCCCATCCTCTTCCCCAGCTGCAGCAAACCGGACAACGGCGTGCACATCTTTGACGGCGCCGCCTATCCCATGGAAGTCCACGGCTTTGCCGACCTGCTGCCCTGGCAGGTGAAGAAGGCGGACGACGCGGCCATCGAGCTGACCCTGGCCCCCAACGGCCTGACCAAGTTCGTCTATCCCTTCGACTTCCTGCTCACCATGCGCTACACCCTGGAAGGCGCTACCGCCACCCTGGCCCTGACCGTGGAAAACACCGGCGCCAAGGTGCTGCCCTTCAGCGTGGGCTTCCACCCCTACTTTGCGGCCAGCAAGCTGGAAAACGTCAGCTTTGCCATTGACGCCGCCACCTGCTCCGAGGATGCCAAGGGGGAGCAGCCCGCCGCCGTGCAGCCCATCACCCTGACCCGCAAGGAGGGCTCCGCCGATTCCATCCGTCTGCTCACCGGGGTCAAGACCCCCATGGTCCTCACCGATTCCGGCAACGACCACAAGGTCACCGTGGCCTTTGACCAGGACACCTTCGGCAAGGGCGTGCTGTGGCAGCAGGACGCCGAGAGCTTCGTCTGCATGGAGCCCTGGAACGGCTGGGCCAACAGCGTCAACGAGGCCGGCAAGCACGAGGAACTGAACCCCGGGGAAAGCAAGACCTTCACCTGGAGCGTTACCATTGAATAAGGAATAGCCCCTCCTGTACAAAGGCAGGCTTCCCGCACCGGGAAGCCTGCTTTTGCTTTGGCGGCAGGGCCCGGGATGGCAGGACCGTGCGAGCCGGAAGGA
>CAUEKL010000026.1 GCA_959018215.1 uncultured Gemmiger sp. | reverse complement strand
CTCTTGAACCCCATTCAAGCGCGCTACCAAACTGCGCTACACCCGGTTACGACCGGGCCGGTCAATCAGCATGTATGATTATAACGGCTTTGAATGGTTTTGTCAAGCGGTTTTTTTGATTTTTTTGAAAAAAATTTGAAGTTTCTGGATTTTTTACGCCTGTTCGTATCCTTTTTGGCGGATGACCTCCACAACCTGGTCCACATATTTCTGGCAGGTCTCCTTGCTGGGAGCTTCCACCATCACACGGACCAGAGGCTCGGTGCCGGATTCCCGCACCAGGATACGGCCGGTATCCCCCAGCTCGGCGGCGACAGCCTGCACAGCAGCCTGCACATCGGGGTCGTTCTGGGCAGCAGCCTTGTCAGTCACCCGTACATTGACCAATACCTGGGGGTAGATGGCCAGCGGGGCGGCCAGTTCGCTCATGGGCTTCTTGCGGGCCATCATCACTTCCATCAGCTTCAGGCTGGTAAGGATGCCGTCGCCGGTGGAGGCATACTTGGAGAAGATGATGTGGCCGCTCTGCTCGCCGCCGATGCGGCTGCCATGCTGCTGCATATACTCGTAGACATACTTATCGCCCACGGCGGTCTTGGCATAGTCGATATCCAGCTCATCAAAAGCCTTGTACAGGCCGAAGTTGGACATGACGGTGGTGACCACCGTGTTGGTGACCAGCTTGCCGCGTTCCTTCATATACCGGCCGTAGATGTACAGAATATGGTCACCGGTGACCACATTGCCCTTTTCATCCACACACAGGCAGCGGTCCGCGTCGCCGTCGTAGGCAAAGCCCACATCCAGACCCTTTTCCACCACGAACTTCTGCAGGCCCTCGATGTGGGTGGAACCGGCGTTGAGGTTGATGTTCACACCGTTGGGTTCGGCGTTGATGACATAGGTGGTGGCGCCCAGGGCGTCGAACACGGCCTTGGCGATGTTCCAGCTGGAGCCGTTGGCGCAGTCCAAGCCGACCTTCACCCCGCGGAAGCTGTACATGCCCAGGCTGATGAGGTAGCCGATATACCGGTTCCGGCCGGAGATGTAGTCCACGGTGCAGCCGATCTTGTCCCGATGGGCAAAGGGCAGCTCCTCCCACTTCTGGCCGAAGGCTTCCAGGTTGCCGTCCAGGTAGGCTTCCACCAGGGCGATGGTCTCTTCGTCCATCTTTTCGCCCTGCCCGTTGATCAGCTTGATGCCGTTGTCGTAGTAGGGGTTATGGGAAGCGGAGATCATGATGCCGCAGTCGAAATTGTCCACCCGGGCAATGTAGGCCACAGACGGGGTGGTGGTGACGTGCAGCAGGTAGGCGTCCGCCCCGGAAGCCACCAGACCGCCCACCAGGCTGTACTCAAACATATAGCTGGAACGGCGGGTGTCCTTGCCGATGACGATACGGGCCGGGCCCTGTTGGGGGGCCAGGCCCTCCTCGGCGGCACGGCGGCGTTTTTCATTATAATACCAGCCCAGGAACCGGCCCACCTTGTAGGCGTGGTCTGCGGTCAGGTTGATGTTGGCTTCCCCGCGGAAGCCGTCAGTACCAAAATATTTACCCATTGTGTTCCCCTTTCAGGTGATACAAAGCAGATTCAAACCGTGGGCGCCGGGGCGCACAGCTGCGGTTCGTGTCTATTGTACCGCATGCACGGCCAAATGTCCAGCAAAGCAGGTCGTAAATGAATTGACGTTCCCGCCTTTTACAGGTAAGATGGAAACCAGGAAATCCTATGTAGAAAGGGACTGCGTTATGGCCAATGAATCTTTCCGCCTTCTGTTTCCCGCCGGGTATCCCCCGCCGGAACGCTGTGCCCTGCCGGACACCGAATTCATCCATACATTACAGCTGGACCGGATGATCGACATCCGCCGGGAAAGCTACCGGGGCATTGCGGATCTGCAGCTGGAACGCTTTTTCAGCTGTGAACCCGCTGTACTGGCGTACCGGGCCGAGCTGATTCTGGAAATTGCAGACAGCGAATCCTTACAGGGGCTGATCCGGGATGCCCTGCCCCTGATCCGGGACGCCTGGGAGATGCGCAAAGTACTGAAGCAGGGCGACGGAAGTCTGGAAAGCGGCCTGGCCAGCACCCGGTACATTGAGCAGTATCTGGAACTGGTGGAACTGTTCCGTTGCCGGCTGGCACCGCTGGAGCTGCGCAGCGCCGGTCTGCGGCGGCTGAAGGAAGAAATCCGGGCCCGCTGTGACAGTGAGGATTACCAAGCCCTGCAATCCCACCTGAAGGCCCTGGACCGGCAGATCGGACAGGTGAAGAGCATCTCCTTGGGGCTGAATCTGGACGGCAGCCTGCATGTGACCGAGGCGGGATTGCTGGACCTGCACACCCGGCCTTTCCGCCAGGGCAGCGTACTGGACAGGCTGCTGGGCCGGGACAAAGACGACATGGTGTGCATGTCAGGCTTTGCCAACGTGAGTAAAGCCGGGCGCGCCGACGAGCGTCAGGCATTGAACAGTGCCGTATGCCGTGCCCTTGACACCATCTTTGCCAAGACCATCCGCAGCTGGGAGCCGGTGATTGCTCAATTCTTCCATGACGAGACCCGGTTCTTCATCGATCTGATGGACGATCTGCGGTTTCTGGCCGCGGCGGTCCCCTTTGTATGCCAGCTGCGGCAGGCCGGCTGTCCGGTGTGCCGCCCGGCCATCCGTCCGGTACAGGACCGGGCCCTGCGGCTGCACAACGTGTACAATCCCATGCTGGCCTTAAAAAACCTCAGCGACCCTATTGTATGCAACGATTTCTGCCTGGATGAAAAAGGGCGGTTTTATCTGGTGACCGGCCCCAACCACGGCGGCAAATCCATCTTCTGCTATGCGGTGGGCATGGCCCAGGCGCTGTTCCAGCTGGGACTTCCGGTGCCTGCGGAGGAGGCAGAGATGAGCCCGGTCACCGGCATTTACACCCACTTTCCCGCATCCGACGAGGACAACTACGGCAAGGGACGGCTGGAAAGCGAATGTGCCCGCATCAGCGCCATCCTGCCCCGGCTGCGCAACACCGACCTGCTGCTGATGGACGAGAGCTTCAGCTCCACCAGCCTGCTGGAAGGGGGTTACATCGCCGCCGAGGTACTGGCCGCCATCAGTCAGATCGGCTGCGGCGGGCTGTATGTGACCCACATTCATGAACTGAGCCAGCGTGTGGAAGAGCTGAGCGTAGGCCCCGGCAAGCTGGACAATCTGGTGGCCCAGATGCAGAATGTGGGCGACGGCACCCGCAGTTACCGCATCCTGCGCACCACCCCGGACGGACTGAGCTACGCCCGGGACATCGCCCGCAAATACGGGCTGAGCCGGGAAGAGATTCTGGAACGGCACCGGAACGCAGAAAATCATACATAAAAAGGGCACCTGTCATCCGGCAAGATGGCAGGTGCCTTTTTTGATTTATTCGGAAACGGGCGGGGCGTCGTCGTACCCTTCCAGGAAGGTGTGGGCTACCCCGTGGGACTTATAGCCGGGGACAGTGTCCAGGCAGACCGCGTGCAGCGCGCTGAAAATGTTGTTTTCAATGTTGGGGTTGGTCTTTTTCAGTTCCCGCAGCAGGGTCTTGACCTCCTGCCGCTTGGAGGCGCCCGGTTCGTCGCTGCGGGCGGTCATGCGGCAGGCACATTGCAGGAAATGCAGGTCATGGTACCGGGCCCAGGCAATGATGTCCTGTTCATTGACGCAGTAGAGCGGGCGGATCAGCTCCATGCCGGGGAAATTCTTGCTGTGCAGCTTGGGGGGCATGCCTTGCAGCTGGGCCCCGTAAAACATACTCATGACAGCAGTTTCAATCACGTCGTTGAGATGATGCCCCAGAGCGATCTTGTTGCATCCCATGAGCTGGGCCTGCTTGTACAGGTGTCCCCGGCGCATGCGGGCGCAGAGGTAGCAGGGATTGCGGTCGGTATGATAGGCCGTGTCGAAAATATCCGTTTCAAACACCGTGATGGGGATATTCAGCAGCCTGGCATTGTCCTCGATCTGGCGGCGGTTTTCCGGGGCGTAGCCGGGGTCCATGACCAGGAACTTCAGTTCAAAAGGGACCTCGGTATGGCGGTGCAGTTCCTGCATGAGCTTGGCCAGCACCATGGAATCCTTGCCGCCGGAGATGCACACCGCCACCCGGTCCCCTTCCTGTACCAGCTCATACCGCTTGATGGCGGCCACAAAGGGGTTCCACAGCTGTTTGCGGTATTTCTTGATGAGACTGCGCTCGATGAGTTCACAGGGCTGCAGGTCACGGGGCATGGGGAGCCACCTCCTTGTCTGCCAGGTCGGGCCAGTCGGCCAGGTCCTTGATGACCTCCCCGGCCAGGATCAGCCCGGCCACCGGGGGCACAAAGGCGTTGGAACCGGGAGTGAACCGCTTGCCGGAACCGGTGCGGGCGGTGTCCAGGCTGCCGCCGCTCTGGGCGGGAACTGCATGAGGTGTTTCCCTGGAGTAGACCACCTTCAGGGATTTCACCCCCCGCTTGCGGCACTGGGTGCGCATGGCCCGGGCCAGGGGGCAGACCGAAGTGGCATACAGATCCGCCACCTCAAAGGCGGTGGGGTCCATCTTGCCGGCAGCCCCCATAGAGCTGATCACCGGCGTTCCCGCCTGCTGGGCCAGCCAGGCCAGTTCCGCCTTGGCGCTGACCGTATCAATGGCATCCACCACATAATCAAACGCGGAAAAATCAAACTGACCGGCGGTATCCGGGCCGAAAAACACCCGATGGATATTGACCACGGCATCGGGGTTGATGGAATGGATACGCTCGGCAAAGACCTCCACCTTGGGACGGCCGATGGTGTCGTGGGTGGCAATGATCTGGCGGTTCAGGTTGGTCAGGCAGACCTCGTCGTCGTCGATCAGGTCCAGGGTTCCCACGCCGCTGCGGGCCAGAGCCTCCACGGCATAACCGCCCACGCCGCCCACGCCGAACACCGCCACCCGGGCGCGCTGCAGGCGCTGCATGCCCGCCTCCCCCAGCATGGTGCGGGTGCGGGAAAACTGATCGATCATAGGGTGTCGCCCTCCTAATTCCTACAATTTCTGTTGGTCATTGTAGCATGGCGGACCGGGCAGTGTCAAGGCGAGGGGGCTAGTCCGTCTGCCGCCAAAAAACAGCCGGACACGGCAAGCGGGTCATGCCCGGCTGTGTGCCGTGTCCGGCTGTTACAGGGATTCGTTTCAGGTGTGGGGCTTGGTGTGGGCACAGCCGCCCGAACAGCCGGTGCACCCGCCGCAGCTGCCCCCGCAGGAGCAGGAGTGCTTGCCCTCCCGCTTGTCACGGATCATTTTATACACGGCCAGCCCAACGCCGCCGAACACCAGCAGCGCCACAATGATAGTGGCCAGATTGCTTCCCAGAAATGCCAGCATGGCAAACCCTCCTTTGATCAATCACGACTTGGTTTTATTTGGCTGCGACGACCTTGCGCACGTCCAGATGAAGTTTTTCCGCCTTATAGGGGTTGGGGCGCACCACCAGGTACACCAGAATCACCAGCGCCGCAAGGGCCACCACCGTGAAGGGCCCGAAGACGGCTTCCCCGGTGAAGAGACCGCCCAGCTGATAGACAATCATGGCAACCACATAGGCGAAGGCGCACATATATCCGATGGCCCCCAGCGTCCAGCGGGGGTTGTTCATCTCCCGCTTGATGGCACCCATGGCAGCAAAGCAGGGCGCGCACAGAAGGTTGAAGATCATGAAACTGTAGGCCCGCACGGCCCCGAAGTCTGTCGCCACGGCTGCCCAGATGGGACTGGAATCCTGTTGCAGATCCACATCACCGGCGTAATTATACAACACGCCGAAGGTATTGACAACTTCCTCCTTGGCGATCAGGCCGGTAACGGTAGCCACAGTGGCTTTCCAGGCCATATCCCCCATCCAGCCCAGGGGGTAGAAGATCCAGGCCACCCCGTTGCCGATCGCCGCCAGCAGAGAGTGGTTGTTGTCCTCCACCTCTGCAAAGACGCCGTCCACAAAACCGTAGCCCTGCAGGAACCACAACACCACCGAGGACACCAGAATGATGGTGCCGGCCCGCTTGATGAAGGACAGGCCCCGCTCCCCGGTGGCCCGGAACACATTGCCCCAGGCGGGCACATGGTAGGCGGGCAGTTCCATGACGAAGGGGGCCGGGTCCCCGGCAAAGGCCTTGAACTTCTTGAGCATGACGCCGGAGATGACCACCGCCGCAATGCCGATGAAGAAAGCCGAGGTGGCCACCAGGGGATTTTCCCCGAAGACGGCACCGGCAAACAGGCCGATGATGGGCAGCTTGGCGCTGCAGGGAATGAAGCCGGTGGTCATGATGGTCATCTTGCGGTCCCGGTCGGACTCAATGGTGCGGGTGGACATGATGCCGGGCACGCCGCAGCCGGTAGCCACCAACAGCGGGATGAAGCTTTTGCCGGACAGGCCGAAACGACGGAAGATACGGTCCATGACAAAGGCAACCCGGGCCATATACCCCACGTCCTCCAGAACAGACAGCAGGAAGCAGAGTACGAGGATCTGGGGTACAAAGCCCAGCACCGCACCCACGCCGGCCACGATGCCGTCCTGGATCAGGCCGTACAGCCAATGGGCCACCACTGGCTCGCCCTGGGCGTTGAGGAGCAGTTTGTCAAACAGGCCGGGGACAAGTTCTCCGAACAGCACATCGTTGGCCCAGTCGGTGCCTTTGGTGCCGATGGAGATGGGCAGCTGCCCCATGGCAATGGAATAGATGACCGCCATGACCACCACAAAAATAGGCAGGGCCAGAATACGGTTGGTGACAATGCGGTCGATACGGTCGGAAACCGTCATATTCCCGGTGCGGGCCTGCTTGTGCACCGCCTTCTCCACCACCCGGCCGATGTAGGCATACCGCTGGTTGGTGATGATGCTCTCGGCATCATCGTCCATCTCGGTCTCGCAGTCCCGGATATGGGCATCCAGATGCTCCAGGGTCGCTTTGTCCAGGTTCAGTTCCTGCTGGATGCGTTCGTCCCGCTCAAACAGCTTGACGGCATACCAGCGCAGGAAGCGGGCGTCTACAAGTCCCTGGATGCTTTCCTCAATATGGGCCAGGGCATGCTCCACACTGCCGGTGAACACATGGGGCAGTTCCCTGGCCTTGCCGTCCCGGGCAGCCGCCACCGCCATTTCGGCCGCTTTGGCACTGCCCTCCCCTTTCAGGGCGCTGATCCCGATGACCTCGCACCCCAGTTCCCGGCTGAGTCTGGCCAGGTCGATGCGGTCGCCGTTCTTGCGCACCAGGTCGATCATGTTCACCGCCATGACCACCGGGATTCCCAGTTCGATGAGCTGGGTGGTCAGGTAAAGGTTGCGCTCAATGTTGGTGCCGTCGATGATGTTGAGGATGGCATCCGGCTTTTCGGTGACCAGATAGCCCCGGGCCACCACCTCCTCCAATGTGTAGGGGGAAAGGGAATAAATTCCCGGCAGGTCCTGAATGACCACGTCCTTGTGACTCTTCAGGCGGCCTTCCTTCTTTTCCACCGTGACACCGGGCCAGTTGCCCACGTACTGGTTGGAGCCGGTCAGATCATTGAACAGCGTGGTCTTGCCGCAGTTCGGGTTGCCGGCCAGTGCGATCTTGATACCCATGCGTGTACTCCCCTTTTCCGTATGACTTCTCAATAGTTAGTTTTTGCTAACCGTCGAGGCTGAAATAAGGCGGTTCCGAAATAACCGCCTGTTTTATACCAGTTCCACCATCTCGGCGTCCGCTTTGCGGATACTGAGCTCATATCCCCGGATGTTCAGTTCCATGGGATCGCCCAGAGGTGCCACCTTGCGCACCAGGACCTGAACGCCTTTGGTCAGGCCCATATCCATGATGCGGCGGCGCACAGGGCCTTCCCCGTGTACCTTTGCCACGGTGACGGTCTGCCCCACCCCGGCGTCTCTCAGTGTTTTCATTGGATTGCCTCCTCCATACAAATCTATGGCCAACGGGATTGCCCCGTTCAGCTGACCAGAATCCGGTTTGCCATCCCCTTGTCCAGTGCCACCCGGCTGTCCCGGACCTGCAGAATCAGGTTGCCGGACAATTCGCTGACAATGACCAGCTCGGTGTCCAGCACAAAGCCCAGTTCGGCCAGATGCTGGCGGACTTCGTCCTTGCCGGTAATTTTGCGGATGGTGTACCGCTCGCCGGGCTTGCCCATGGTGATCGGCATCATGGGCGATCTTCCTTTCTGCCTTTGCGGTTTTCGGCCTTATTACAGCTGCGATAAACGAGAACAGTTAGTCATTGCTAACCTTCAGATCAGTTGCAGTTTATCACCACTAACTGCAAATGTCAATCCTTTTTCTTGCATTTTAGGTTAGTTTGTGCTAATGTTTTAGGTACAGACCAATAAAGCGAGGCCTTTTTTATGAAAATTCACCAATCTGCGGAAGATTATCTGGAAAAGATTCTCATGATCCAGGAACGCAAGGGCGAGGTCCATTCCATTGACATTGCCAATGAACTGGGTTTTTCCAAACCCAGCGTGAGCGTGGCCATGAAGAACCTGCGGCTTGCCGGTTATATTTCCATGGACGGAAACGGCTGCATCACTCTGGAAGCCCCGGGATACGAAATTGCCACCCGTATTTACCAGCGACACAAGCTGCTGACCCGCATCCTCACTGCCCTGGGTGTGGACGAGGAGACCGCGGCCGAGGACGCCTGCAAGATTGAACATGACCTGAGCCCCGAAACCTTTGACCGCCTGGCTGCATACGCCGCCGAACATTTTTCCGAAGAATAATCTTATTACAGAACCAAACAAAACCGGCGCCCGCACGGAGAGTACACGGGCGCCGGTTTTGCTGATTCGGAATGCCTTTTTTCAGAGAACGCGAATGGCTGTGTGCGTTCCCCGACAGGCAGGAGATAATCGAAAATTCTGACAGGCTCTTTTCCCGTCACGCGGCCACCGTGAGCCGAGCGGGGGTAAAGCCCTTGCGGTAGCAGCGCAGATAGATATCGGTGCATCTGCGGTAGCTGGCAAAACGGGCACGGGCAGCTTCGGGGTCACCGTAGGCTTTCCAGTAGCCTTTGCAGGTATAGTTCTTCCCTTTGTGACGCACGAAACCAACGACATCCTCCAACGGATATCCCAGAAAGATGCCGATCTCGTGGGGGAATTCCCTTTCGGTACAAAGGCGGCGGGAAAGATGATCCAGCTGACGCCGCAGTGTCCCCCGGGGATAGCCGGTCTGCGCCAGATAGGCCTGCACATCCGATTGGAGCAGAATATCCCGCAGACGGTTTTCCCGGTACACATAGATGAGGTATGCTGAGGACACCGCGCAGGCTTTGAGGATCTCAATTTGCACGCCCCGGGGCAGCAGATCGGCCTGCCAACTTTCCACCGTGCGGCGCATGACCTTAGCATCCGGCTCTACCCAGCGAAACAGGTTGGCCGGTTTGAGCCCGGCCATGACCGGAGCACATTGGGTAATAAAAGCAACGCCGAAATCTCTGCGCATGGGTAAGCCCTCCTTGCCTCAAGGTTAGCATCCGCTAACCGTCATCTCAAAAAAGAAGCCACATGCGTGCACCGGAACTGTGCAAGTGGCTTGCCATTTAGTTAGCTGTTGCTAACTGCAAAATGCCTATACCACACCTCGGTTTTTCTGTCAAGCCTTTTTTTCGTAAAACGTTTGTCAGTCCCGTTTTTGTCCCAATAGAAAGAAAAAGAATGACTCCCGTCTTTCCAATCTGTTTTTGCTATGATATACTTGAGTAAATCGTCAGCACAGAATGATTCATCTTCAACACGGAGGAGGTGCGGTATGGATCATATTCTGTATGTCGAGATCAACCTGATCTGTATTCTGATCGTGGCTGTAGAAATCATCCAGCTGGCGCGGGACATCGACAAAACACCCCGTGTACGGCTGTTTACCGGTCTGATGTGCTGTGCCCTAATGAGTTTCGGCTTTGATCTCGCCTGGGCGTTCCTGCATGCTGCGGGGGCCCCGGAACCCCTGAGCTGGATGGTCAATCAGCTGTATTTTCTGGCACTGAATCTGACCTCGGTGTTCTGGCTGCTTTACGCGGAAACCTGCATGGAATCCGCCTGGCTGCACAAAAAAGGATTGTTTTTTCTCGCCCTGACACCAGCCATACTTTTGCAGCTTGTCACATTGGCAGGGCTCGTCTTTCATATAAATCCCGAAGGATACCAGCGGGGCCCGCTGCACTGGTTCCAAGTGTCCGTCGCCTACCTGTACATAGCCTGCCCGGCCATCCGTGCTTACATCAAATCCGGACAGCGCCGCCACTACGCTCACCGCTCAGAATACCGGATGTTGGCTTCCTTTGTGGTGTTCCCGCTGCTGTTTTCGGTGCTGCAGCTGTTTTTGGGCGGGGACGCGCCCATGCTGTGCGTGGGCATCACCATGTCCATCATCCTGCTGTACCAGAACCGCCAGGCACGGCTGATCTCCCGGGACCCGTTGACAGGATTGAACAACCGGACCCAGCTGATCCAGTATCTTTCCGAACACATCAAAAGCCATGACAAGACCCTGTACCTGCTGATGATGGATGCCAACCGCTTCAAGAGCATCAACGACACCTACGGCCATACCGCCGGGGACCGTGCTCTGGTCCAGATCGCCACAGCCCTGAAAAAGGCGGTACCCCCCAATTTTCTGATTGCCCGATACGGCGGAGATGAGTTCATTGTGGCCGGTGAAGCGGACAGTGAAGCGGATGTCTGCCAGCTGCGGGATGAGATTGTCCGGGCTCTTGAGGAGGAAAATGCCGCCAGCAATGAACCCTGGCATGTATCGCTGTGTATCGGATATGCTGCCTACAGCGACGGCATGAACACCATTCCCGACCTGATTGAGGCCGCCGACCGGGAGCTGTACAAAGCAAAAAGGAATCTGGCTCCATAGCACACTCCCGTCGGAACGAAGCAGTTTTCCCCCCCTGATGCGGAAAAGCACTCCCGCATCGGGGGGATTTTTGTGTGGGGCATGCCGGGCTTCCCTTCCCGGCAGAGGCTAAGTCCGGGCGGCAAACTTTTTTTCTTGTTTTATGTAACGAATGCCCCGGTTCCGCGTCTAACAGACAGGAACGTTCCAAAACAAACGCAAGGAGGTGATGCCGGTGAATCGGCAGGAGTTCGAGCAGATTTATCTGGAATACTACAAGCCCGTCTTTGCCTTTTTGCTGGCCCGCTGCGGGGACGAAGCGCTGGCTGCAGATCTGGCTCAGGACACATTTTTTAAAGCCCTGAAAAGTATCGGGCAGTTCCGGGGCGAGTGTTCCCTGAAAGTCTGGCTGTGCAGCATCGCAAAAAACACCCTGATCAACTATTGGCGGCGGCACCGTCGGGAGGTACCGATGGAGGAAGCCCCCGTACTGCCGGATATTCCCGCCCCCGAGGAGATGTCCCCTGCGGCAAATCTGGAAGCGGCAGAGCGGAAACTGGACATACACCGGGCGCTGCACACCCTGCCGGAACCCTACCGGGAAGTATTCTGGCTGCGGATATACGGCGAGCTGTCCTTTGCAGACATTGCCGCTTTGTTTGACAAAACCGAAACCTGGGCGCGGGTCACCTTTTACCGCGCCCGCACCAAGCTGAAGGAGGCACTGACATGACTCTTCCCTGTTACCTGGTACGGGATCTGCTGCCCCTGTATCATGATAAGCTCTGCGCCCCGGAGACCGCAAAAGATATCCGGGAACATCTGGAGGGCTGTGAAGGCTGCCGTAACGTTCTGGCGGCGCTGGACACCTCCAAAGAAGCTCCCCTGCCTGAAGCTGAGGAACTGCAGAGGGCCCGGGCCTTGCAGATGCTGCGGCGCAGGCTGGTACGCGGTCGGGTGCTGACGGCGGTGGTGTCCGCACTGGCGGTTCTTTTGCTGCTGGCAGCGGGTCTGTACGGAACCCGTGCTTATTTTTCCCGGCAATATGTCAACGCCGACCCGGCTGCGCTGCACGTCCGCCAGGATGGCGGCGCTCTGTACCTGACTGCCGATTCCGGCGTAAAGGCCAATTGTACGAGCGCCACCGTTTGTGAATACGATGGACGGACCGTGGTGGTGTTCAGCGTATACGGCAGCGTATGGGACAGCTGGTTCGGCAGCAGCCTGCCCTCCGGCGGCCTGGACCTGGTGCGCAACAGTGACGTACAGGCGGCCTATTATCTGCCGTATGAGGACTACCGGGCCCTGTTCGACCGTTCCGGCGTCGGTACGGAACCCATGCTTACAGAGGACCAGGAGCTGACCGCCCTCCCATCCGATGGGGTACTGATGTGGCAGGCCGGACAAAACGGCTGATTATTCCTTCCCCTTTATAGAAAAAAGCCCTCCCGGGCATACAGAGCCGGGAGGGCTTTTTGACTGTTGCAGGATACGGAAAAATCAGAACCGTTCCACGCCCCGGGGTGTCACCCTGGCATAGATCAGGGGCGGTTCAGCAGGCTTTTCGGGGCCGATGGTCAGGCTGCGGCAGAATCTTTCCTCCGCCGCCGTGAACAGGGCCGGGTCGTCGGCATACAGAGTGGCAATGCTCTCCCCGCTATGTACCGAATCCCCCAGCTTTTTGTGCAGGGTAATCCCGGCGGCAAAGTCGATGGTATCTTCCTTGGTCTGTCGCCCGGCGCCCAGCAGCACGCTGGCAATGCCGATATCCTCCACATTGTGGGCGGTGATGTAGCCGTCCGCCCGGGCCGCGATGGCCCGGGAATAGCGGGCTTTGGGGAACTTGCAGGCGTCCCGCAGCACCGAGATGTCCCCGCCCTGGGCCTGGAACATGCTGCAGCATTTGGCAAAGGCAGTGCCGTCGTTGAGTACCGATTCCGCCATGGCGCGGCAAGTCTTGAAATCCCCCTTGCCGGCCAGCAGCAGCATGTTGGTGGCCAACTGCAGGCAGACTTCCGTCAGATCCGCCGGGCCCTTGCCCTGCAGCACTGCCATGCTCTCCTGCACTTCCAGGGAATTCCCGATATTGTGCCCCAGCGGCCGGTCCATATCGGTGATGAGGGCCGCCATCTTCCGGCCGTGAGCCGTGCCGATGGAGACCATCAGCCGGGCCAGCTCAATGGCATCTTCCAGATTCTGCATGAAGGCGCCGGTGCCCATGGTCACGTCCAGCAGAATGGCATCCGAACCGGCGGCCAGTTTCTTTGACATAATGGAGGAGGCAATCAGCGGGATGCAGCCCACGGTGGCGGTCACATCCCGCAGGGCGTACAGCTTTTTGTCCGCCACAGCGATCTCCCCGCTCTGGCCGATGACCGAAAGCCCGATGCGCCGCACCTGGGCAAAGAATTCCTCCTCGGTAAGGGAAGTCCTGGTGCCGGGCACGGCTTCCATCTTGTCGATGGTACCGCCGGTATGGCCCAGGCCGCGGCCGCTCATCTTGGCCACCGGCACGCCGCAGGCCGCCACAATGGGCGCCACCACCAGGGTGGTCTTGTCCCCCACCCCGCCGGTGGAATGCTTGTCTACCTTGATGCCGGGGATGGGCGAAAGATCCACCATGTCCCCGGAGCGGGCCATCACCTCGGTGAGGGTGGCGGTCTCGGCATCGGTCATGCCTTTCAGGTAGATGGCCATGAGCAGGGCGCTCATCTGGTAATCGGGAATGGAACCCGCCACATAGCCGTTGACGGCAAACGCGATCTCTTCATCGGTCAGAATCTGGCCGTCCCGCTTTTTGGCAATGATGTCGTACATGCGCATGTTGTGGTCCCCCTTTCGGACGGATTGGCCGCTGCGCAGCGGCACAAACAGAGAAATGCCGCCCGCAGACGGCATTTCATGGGTTCGGGATCAATCAGCGGCTGCCCTTGTCGTAGGGGATGCCTTCGGCCTTGGGCGCCATGCTGTTCTTACTGGTGAAGGCCAGAATCACCATGGAGGCGATGAAAGGCATCATGTTGTAGATGTTGGACGACCAGCCCAGCTGGGACAGGATGGTGGCATCCGCAATGTTGGCCAGGCTCTTGAATACGGCAAAGAACATGGCCGCGCCGAAGATGTGCACAGGCTTCCACTGGCCGAAGATCATGACCGCCAGAGCCAGGAAACCGGTACCGGCCACGCCTACTTCGAAGTTCCAGGTCTGCACACTGGGGATGATATAGGCCAGACCGCCGATGCCGCCCAGCAGACCGGAAATCAGCACGCCGCTGTACCGCATCTTGTAGACGTTGATGCCCACCGAGTCGGCCGCCTGGGGATGTTCGCCGCAGGCGCGCAGCCGCAGACCGAACCGGGTCTTGTACATGACGATATAGCTGATGATGAGCAACACAATGCCCAGCGGCACAAAGACGCTGAGTTCCAGGCTGCCGATCTTGAACAGGAATGCGTTGTTGGTGTAGTCGATCTTGGCGGAGGTAGAACCGTTGAAGTTCTTGGCCAGGATGATGGCAATGGCAGTGGCCAGCATGTTCAGCGCTGTACCGCCAATGGTCTGATCGGCTTTCAGGTGTATGGAGGCAAAGGCCAGCAACAACGAAAACACCATACCTGACAAGGCCGCCACCACAATGGACACGGTGACGATGACAAAAGCCGGCAGCGAATTGGGCAGCACGGCCACCGTCAGGACACCGCCCAGGCCGCCGATGACCATGATGCCTTCCAGTGCGATGTTGATGATGCCGGAGTGCTCACTGAACATGCCGCCCAGGGCAACCAGCATCAGGACAATGCCATACAACAGGGTATACTTGATCAGCAGCAGCATGTCATTTGCCCTCCTTCTTGGTCTGTGCGGCCGGTTCGGCGTTGGCGTCCGGGGTGTTGGCATCCGCGTGGAGCTTCTTTTCAATCACACCGCGGAACAGCATGGCGAAGGCACACAGGTAGATGATGATGCCGGAAATCAGATCGGCGATCTCGGTGGGGAAATAGCGGGTGGGCAGGAAACTGCCGCCCACTGTGATGTGGGAGATGAACAGCGAGGAGAAGATAGTGCCGATAGGGTTGGAGGCTGCCAGCAAAGCCGTGGCAATGCCGTTGAAGCCCATGGCAGGCAGGCTGGTGCTGTTCAGGGGGTTCCATTCCGCACCGGCGGACAGGTACAGAAGTCCTGCACCAAAGCCGGCCAGCGCCCCCGCGATGGTCATGGAAAGGATGATGTTCTTCTTTTCATTGATACCGGCATACCGGGCGGCGTTCTTGTTCAGACCGACGGCTTTGAGTTCATAGCCGAAGGTAGTCTTTTCCAGGATGACCCAGACCAGAATGGCCGCCGCGACGGCCAGGAAGATGGCGATGGTGGTGCTGGGGGTGTGGAACAGATCAGACATGCCGCAGGAAGGAATCAGGGAGCCGGGCGAGCGTTCCGCCACCTTCCAGGTGCGGGTATTGTTGGCATCGTACATGATACCGGTGCCCCGGGCATAGATGATCTCATTGACCATATACAGCCCGATCCAGTTGAACATGATGGAAGTGATGACCTCGTTGATGTTCAGATAGGCCTTGAAAATGCCGGGAATGGCGCCCCACACCGCTCCGAAGAGAGCAGACGCCAGCAGGCAGACATACCAGGGCAGATTCAGGATCAGGGCACAGTACAGCGCACCGAATGCGCCCAGGGTATACTGACCGGCAGCGCCGATGTTGAACAGGCCCGTCTTGAAGGCAAAAGCCACCGAAAGGCCAGTCATGATCAAAGGAGCCGAGTTGGTCAGGGTCTTGCCCACACCGTAGGGGAAGTCATAAAAACCGCCCTGGATGATGCGCAGGAAGCCCTGGTCCCAGGCATGTTCCGCATTGATGATGAACAGTGCCACCAGACCGACCACCAGACCGATCAGGATGCACACAAGGGCCGCAAGCACGCTGCTGCTTTTCTGACGCAGGGCATTGCCCAGATTGCTTTTGTTCCGGCTCATGGCTTACTGCGCCCCCTTTCCTTGCTTTTTGGCACCGGCCATATACAGGCCCAGTTCCTGGACCGTGGTGGTCTTGGGATCAAATTCGCCCACGATCTCCCCTTCATACATGACGAGGATACGGTCGGACAGGTTCATGACCTCGTCCAGTTCCAGGCTGACCAGCAGCACCGCCTTGCCGCGGTCCCGCTCGGCCACAATCTGTTTATGGATATACTCAATGGCGCCCACGTCCAGGCCGCGGGTGGGCTGCACCGCCACCAGCAACTTGGGGTCCTTGTCAATTTCCCGGGCAATAATTGCTTTCTGCTGGTTGCCGCCGGACATGCTGCGGGCGATGGTCACACTGCCCTGGCCGCTGCGCACGTCGTACTGCTTGATCAGCCGGTCGGAATATTCCCGCACCGCCGGTTTGTTGATGAAACCGCCTTTCTGAAACTGCGGTTCCCAGTAGCGCTGCAGGACCATGTTGTTTTCCAGGGAATAGTCCAGCACTAGACCGTATTTGTGGCGGTCTTCCGGGA